>DRJH01000200.1 GCA_011052285.1 Gammaproteobacteria bacterium | reverse complement strand
TGCGTAGTCTTTCGCGTATGGCGTTTGTCTCCAGTGAGGGTAAAGGGAAAAAGTAATGAACAATCAAACCCAGAAGTCAGTCGACTCATTTTCATGGCAATGGACTAGGCAATCTGTCATAGATAGTCCGAAAACATTTTATCGCAGATTATTCAAAGAATGTGGAATATTTCATGATTATTTGGATGGTAAAGTTGTTGCAGATGTTTGTTCTGGTAATGGCAGGCATGTCTGGGCAATTAATAATCTGTCCAAGAATGTAAAAATTATTTCTATCGAGTTATCCGAGGATGCCACAGATCATCAAAAGGAAGCATTTGATGATATGGAGAATATCATCATAATCCAAGGTGATGCGGAAAATGTAAAGTTTCAGGCTGATTTCATTTATATGATTGGAGCTATCCAGCATGTTGCCCGTCCTGAGATGACTCTTGAGAATATCATGGGGAATTTGAATTGGGGGGGGGGGAGTTGGTTGTTAGTTTTTATCTGAAAACTCCTGCAACTTTAGCGCTGGAGCCTATTCGGTTTCTCACAAGATTGTTGCACAAAAATATCCTTTGGTCGATATCGCCAATATTGGCGCCACTTTTTATGGTTCGGAAGGCTGGGCGCGAAATGGGGTTTAAAAATGCAAGACATACGGCATATGATTGGTTTGGTAGCCATCAGTATCAAAGGTATTTTACCGAAGATGAAATCATAAATATTTTTTTGTCGTTAGATGTACCTGATTCAAATATTATTCGTTTACATAAAGGCTTATACAAAATACGGAAAGACCAGGGAGTTGAGCTAAGTAATACTCGCTATTCTTTTGGAAATGAAGATAGTAGATTTGCCTCGGTTGAGAAATGATTTGTGCATGTTCTGATTATTTTTTCAAGTAGCCAGCTCGGTGGTGCTGAGCGCAGTCTTTCGCGTATGGCATTAGCTTCTGATGGTGTTGATTATCAGTTGGCAACACTGGAGGGCGAAGGGCCATGGTGTGATTGGGTTCGCTCTCAAGATACCAATCCATTGATTTTTGGGCGAGGTTATTCGAGGAGTTTCTTTGCTTCATGCTGGCGATTGATATGTCATGTACGCCGAAACCATGTAGATGTTCTGTATGTATGCGGCTCTCGAGCCTCTTTTTTTTTACGGTTCATGAGGCTATTTGTGCCCAAGGTAAAGCTTGTGCATGCGATTCGGTGGAACCCTGATTCGAACAGCCGTCTGGATCGATTCTTTCGACTAATGGAACGTTTTACCCACCCGTTGGTAGATGCCTGGATTACCAATTCAGCCATTGCCAAGCAGACGCTGGCAGAGCATTGTCGGATATCCCCTAGCCGAATAATGGTGATCTACAATGGGTTGAGACCGTTGTCGAAGGGTGTTGTTCCTCTGAACAAAAGGCCAATGGAGGTATTAACGGTGGCAAACCTGAGTTCCCGTAAGGGGCATCGAGAATACCTGCAGGTGATTCGGGAGGTAGTGAAAGCGGTACCCGCTAATGTCCGGTTTGTTTTTGTGGGGCGCGATGACATGAACGGGGCGGTGCAGCATGCCATTGAGAGTGCTGAGCTTGCCCACTTTGTTCGTTACGAAGGTTTTCAGACAGATGTTTCCAGTTATTTTCGGCATGCTAGAGTATGTGTTTTGCCTTCGTTATGGGGTGAAGGATGCCCGACCTCATTATTGGAAAGCTTTTCCTGGGGTGTGCCGGCTGTTGCATATGATATTGATGGTGTGGCTGAATTAATTGAAGATGGGGTCAACGGATTTCTTGTTCCTTCTGGAGATAGTGAGTTACTCGCTGATCGCATTGTCACGTTGCTCGATGAGGTCGAATTAGCGGAACGCTATGGACAAGCAGGGCTTAAGAAAGTTCGGGAGAAATTTACATTAACGCAATGTGTGACTGAGCACGCAAGAGTATTCTGCGGCTTGAAAGGATGTGGATGATGATGTTCTGTTCAGGTTGTACGCGATTAGCTTTGTCTAATGGTTTATTTAGAGCATTGAAAGCATTCGCGGGCGAATACTATTGCCAAAGAAAACCTGAACTAACGCCATGTGTGGGATAGTCGGCTGGATGGGGGGAGGCTCAGGTCGCGATGTGACGTCTGCAATGCTCGCCTCACTTACGCACAGGGGGCCCGATAGCTCTGGTGAATGGAGGGATGACCTCGGCAATATATGGCTGGGGCATCGCCGTCTGGCAGTCGTTGATTTGTCAGAGGAAGGCCATCAGCCCATGGTGTCACCAAGTGGCCAGTTTATACTGACCTATAACGGGGAGGTATACAACTACCGGGAATTGAAGAGGGAACTCCTCACGCTTGGCTTCCATTTCAAAGGGACGTCGGATACAGAAGTTCTGTTGGCTGCCTTTGAAGCTTGGGGTGTGCAGGTTGCCGTCGAACGCTTCATCGGCATGTTTGTATTTGGGTTGTATGATAGAAATGAATCTTGCCTGTGGTTAGTCCGAGACCGTTTTGGCATCAAGCCACTGTACTACGCACAACACAAGGACGAAATGGTATTTGCCTCGGAGTTGCACACGCTGAGGCGGGTTCGCTGGCTTGATGATCGCATTGATCCGGACGCGCTTCATGCATATCTGCGTTTTTTGTGTGTGCCTGCACCAGCGACGATTATACGCGGTGCCAGAAAATTGTTGCCTGGGAGCATGTTGCGCTGGGATGGAGTCGAGGCAAAACAGTTTCCTTACTGGAGTCTTGAGCAGTGTGCCAGAAAGGGCCTGGATCAGACGCTGAGCAGTAGTTTTGAAGAAGCCGCTGACGAATTGGAAGTTCGGCTAAAAGATGCAGTCCGGTTGCGAATGCGGTCAGATGTACCTTACGGTGCTTTTCTTTCTGGTGGAATAGACTCATCCCTGGTGGCTGCTGTGATGCAAGCTGAGGCATCGGAGCCGATAAAAACGTTTTCAATTGGATTCAGTGAGCCTTCGCATGATGAATCACCCTATGCCCGGGCGGTTGCACACCATCTTGGAACTGAGCACAACGAATTGATTCTGCAAGCCGGGAGCATTCCCGACCTTATACCTGATATTACGATGCTTCATGATGAACCGTTTGCAGACGGTAGCAGCGTGCCTACCTATTTGTTGAGCCGATTCGCTCGTGAAAAGGTGACAGTAGCACTTTCAGGCGATGGTGGAGACGAACTCTTTGGTGGCTACCCCAGATATTTTTGGGCTGAACGCATACAGGCAGTTCAGAGATTATTGGGTTGCAACGGAGCAAGATGGGTCGGGAAAGGGTTGGCTAGTTTGCCTGCAGGCCTTTGGGGAAAATTGGGCACCGTTCTGGGAGGGGGTTATTCCGGTGCGCACGGCCTTTCAGACCGGGTCCATCGTCTGGCAAATTACCTTGCTTGTCCTCCCGAGCAGGTTTACGAGAAGATCATCTCGGCATGGAAGAACCCGGCTGATGTTCTCGGATATGAGATGACTAGCCGCCTGGGGCCTGGTTTGTCAGATATGCAAAATTTGCGGTGGTCGGAGCAAATGATGCTGACCGATCAACAGCATTACTTGCCCGATGATATTCTTACCAAGGTTGACAGGGCCTCTATGGCGGTTTCTCTGGAAGTCCGTGTGCCCTTGCTGGATCATCGCTTGCTCGAATGGAGTTGGCGGCTTCCTTTGCAATTCAAGCTTTCGGGTAGAGGAGATCAAGGAAAATTACTACTCCGTGAGGTATTGGGCCGATATGTTCCCAAAGAGTTGTTCGAACGCCCCAAGATGGGATTTGGTATGCCCATGGGGAAGTGGCTGCGCCGTGAATTGCGTGATTGGGCGGAAGAGATGTTGAGCCCTGGTTCGTTAGCTTCTAGCTCACTTCTGGATGTGGACTGCATCCGAACTGTATGGCGAGAGCACTTGGCTGGCCAGGACAGGTTGCCGCAACTTTGGACTATTCTGATGTTTCAGCAGTGGTATCATTCCCGGTATTCAAAGACGCCTGCGTTATGTGTGGAGTAGTAGGTTGCCGGGATCAACCCTCTTGTTATTTAAAAAATGTTGGAGGCGGGTTGGTCTCAAGCATTTTGTTTCCCCAAACGAAGCGCCTTGTTGGTGCGCCGTCGGTACGCGTAAAGCCATGACAAGCGTAGACAGCTGATGTGCGGCATAGTCGGTTATTGGAGTAAAACGGGTGCAGATGCATCCGTTGTTGCACGAATGGCAACAAAAATTCAGCATCGAGGCCCGGATGACGCCGGTGTTTGGTTGAATGGAGAGGGTGATCTGGCCCTGGCGCATCGGCGTCTTTCAATCATAGATCTTACTCCAGCGGGCCACCAACCCATGATCTCCCCTTGCGGTCGGTTCACGTTGACCTACAACGGTGAAATCTACAATCACCAGGATTTGCGTACCGAGCTGGAGGATGAGGACGGCCACTTTGACTGGCGTGGCCACTCGGATACGGAGACCTTGTTAGCGGCTCTGCGGCATTGGGGCGTGGAAGAAGCTCTCCAGCGGGTAAACGGTATGTTCGCCTTTGCATTGTGGGACAATGCAGAACGCAGCCTTTTTCTGGCCCGGGATCGAATGGGCGAAAAGCCTTTGTATTACGGTCGTAACGGTGATGTCTTCCTTTTCGGATCAGAATTGAAAAGTCTAGCTGCTCATCCAGGTTGGGCGGGGATTGTTGATCGCGATGCATTGACGCTGTACATGCGCCACAATACTGTTCCGACGCCCTGGAGTATCTATAAAGGAATTAACAAACTTCCGCCAGCGCATTATGTGATTATTCGAAAAGGTGGGGCTTCTGTCTCAGAACCTCAGTGCTATTGGGATCTTGCGAAAATTGCGACTAACAGTCGCGCAGAATCTGAGGGAACGCCTGAAGAACTTACCGATGAACTCAATAATCTGTTGCTTGATGCGGTTGGCCGACGGATGGCGGCAGATGTGCCCTTGGGCGCCTTCCTTTCTGGGGGTTTTGATTCCACAACTGTTGCTGCACTCATGCAGGCCCAGTCTGCGCGGCCGGTCAAAACTTTTACTATCGGTTTTCACGAAAAAGGATACAACGAAGCTGTTTACGCCAAGGCTGTGGCAAAGCATTTGGGAACAGACCACACCGAGCTATATGTAACCCCGGAGGAAGCTATGGCGGTTATCCCGCGTTTGCCGACCCTCTGGGATGAGCCTTTTTCTGATTCTTCCCAGATTCCTACTTTGCTTGTGAGCCAGCTGGCCAGGCAGCATGTGACAGTGAGTCTGTCTGGAGACGGTGGGGACGAGCTCTTCTGTGGTATAGCCGCTATACTCAGGGTTATCAGGTTTGGCAAAAACTGCGTTGGTTACCAGCGCCTCTACGGCATATGCTGGGGTGGCTATTGCAGGCGACTCCGGGCGCGGCATTAGAACACCTGGTTCGGTTTCTTCCGAAGCGCTTTCAGGTTCCACATCTGGCGGATCGTTTGCCAAAACTTGCTGATATCGTCAAAGAAGGTTCAGGTGAGTCGTATTATCATCGCCTGGTATCCCATTGG
>DRJH01000199.1 GCA_011052285.1 Gammaproteobacteria bacterium | reverse complement strand
GCTGGACGGGGCAGTGAGCTTAGGTGATACCATGTGCGAAGTATATATCGACAATCACAGCAATGCAGCGGAGTATTTTGACATTGAGCACAAAAAAAAACCGGGGCAGGATACGTGGTGGCCAGCGCTGGGTGGACGAACATCGTAAGGACCGTTTTGTCAAACAGGCAAAAGCTCAGGGTCTGCGTTCCCGTGCAGTCTTTAAACTTGAAGAAATCATCCGGCGAGATCGCTTGTTAGCGAAGGCGAGGCTGGTTGTGGATCTTGGTTCGGCACCAGGTGGTTGGTCGCAGTGGTGTGAGCAACAGTTGCGGGACCGGGGTGAAGTGATTGCACTGGATTTGTTGCCGATGGTGCAATTGCCAGGTGTGCACTTTATCCAGGGTGATTTTCGGAGCAAGGATGTTCGAATGCAATTGTACGAAATTCTGGCTGATAGAAAGGCAGACCTTGTAATTTCCGATATGGCCCCCAATCTGACAGGTATGGCCTCAGTTGATCAGGCGCGGGCACTGGATCTGGCCGAGACAGCATTTGAATTTTGTCTGCAAACATTGAGTCGAAACGGTAATTTTGTTGTCAAATTGTTTGAGGGCGAAGAATCGGCACAGTTTAGACGTCGCTGTCGCCAGTATTTTCGTGAATGTGTAGTCAGGAAGCCCGCTGCTTCGCGCCCCCGTAGTCGTGAAATTTATCTGTTATGCAAAGGTTTACGGGTTCTTGCCGGAACTGGTACGGGTAAAGGAACTTGTACCTTGAACGGGAACATAGGACAATAGCCCCGGTGACACAGGTTCCTAGTGTGTGATTCAGCCAAACGGCTGGGTGATGCGATAGTTACCATCAACTGATCATTTGGATCGAGGTGTATATTGAATAATCTCACAAAGAATATCGTGCTGTGGTTGGTGATTGCCATGGTGCTGATGACCGTCTTCAATAATTTCTCCGGCCGACATTCCGGAAACAAGAGTGAAGTGGACTATTCCAGTTTTCTGTCCGAGGTCAAGCAAGGCCGAATTGAGAAGGTAGTGATTCAGGGCCATACAATTTATGCCCGCACCCGAGCCGGTGACACCTATGTGAGCTATACGCCCGGTGACCCGGGGATGATTGGTGACCTGCTGAAAAGTGGTGTTGTCATTCAGGCGAAGGCGGAAGAACAGCCTTCGCTATTGATGCAAATTTTTATTAGTTGGTTTCCGTTGTTGTTGTTGGTTGGAGTCTGGGTGTTTTTTATGCGCCAGATGCAAGGTGGTGGTGGCCGAGGACCCATGTCCTTCGGTAAGAGCAAGGCCAGGTTGTTGACTGAAGACAAGAACAGTATCACTTTTGCTGATGTGGCCGGGGTAGATGAAGCCAAGGAAGAAGTGGGCGAGCTGGTAGAATTTCTCCAGGACCCATCACGTTTTCAACGCTTGGGTGGGCGGATCCCGAGTGGTGTCCTGATGACGGGTAGTCCCGGAACCGGCAAGACCTTGCTGGCTAAGGCGATTGCCGGCGAAGCCAAAGTACCGTTTTTTACCATCTCCGGATCGGATTTTGTCGAAATGTTTGTCGGAGTTGGTGCTTCGCGGGTCCGGGATATGTTCATCCAGGGCAAGAAGAACGCACCCTGTATCATTTTTATCGATGAAATCGATGCGGTGGGGCGGCAGCGTGGAGCGGGTCTTGGTGGTGGTCACGATGAACGTGAGCAGACGCTCAACCAGTTGCTGGTGGAAATGGATGGTTTCGAGGGCAATGAAGGCGTAATCGTGATTGCTGCGACCAATCGTCCCGATGTGCTCGATCCAGCGTTGCTACGGCCTGGTCGCTTCGATCGCCAGGTGACCGTGCCCTTGCCGGATATCCGTGGACGTGAGCAGATTATTAAGGTGCATATGAAAAAAGTGCCGATTGCTGATGATGTCATTGCCAGTATTATCGCTCGTGGTACACCGGGATTCTCCGGTGCTGATTTGGCCAATCTGGTCAATGAAGCTGCCTTATTTGCTGCCCGTGCCGGCAAGCGTCTGGTCAATATGGAAGAATTCGAATTGGCTAAAGACAAGGTGCTGATGGGTGTGGAGCGCCGATCCATGGTGATGCCGGAACAGGAGCGTCGCAATACCGCCTATCACGAATCGGGCCATACCGTCGTTGCCAAAATTATCGGTGGTGCGGATCCGGTACACAAAGTTACCATTATCCCGCGTGGTCGGGCGCTGGGGTTGACCATGCAGTTGCCCGAAGAAGATCGCTACAGCCATGACCGCAATTATCTGTTGGGCAGAATAGCCGTATTGATGGGGGGACGAATTGCTGAAGAAGTTTTTATGAAGCAGATGACGACCGGCGCCTCCAATGATTTCGAGCAGGCAACGGATCTGGCGCGAAAGATGGTTCAGCGCTGGGGCATGAGTGAAAAACTTGGACCGCGTGTCTATGGTAGTAATGATTCTGAGATCTTTTTAGGGAGGGAGATGGCAACCCACCACGACCATAGCGAAGCGACCGCCGAGATTGTCGACCAGGAGATCACCCGGATTATTACTGAGCAGTATGCGTTGGCCCGAAAACTCATAGAAGAGAACAGTGAGACCCTGGAAACGATGGCCCAGTATCTGCTGGAGTGGGAAACACTCGATTCCACACAGATTGACGACATTGTTGCAGGCAAGACCCCACAGCCGCCGAAAGGGACCAGCGAGGATTCTGGAGCCGACGATACCGGAGCTGCCAGCCCCCAACAAAGTGGTGCTGAGGCCAAGACACCTAAGCCATCCCAAAAGGATCCATCCCCAAAGGATGGCGTGGGTGGTCCCAGTCTGGTTGCGAAACGAAAAAAATCGGCTGGGCAGGCTGCTGATCCGCCCAGTGCATAATTCTTCACCTTGGGAGTACCGCAACCACAGCCTCCTGGTCGCCTCATAAACGTAAAAACAGTGTAGAGTGGGTTAGTAAGGGAAGACGCTGTGATCTTCGAGCTGCGTGATAAAGCCTATTCCTGTGGTCGGCCGGCAGTAATGGCCGTTCTGAATGTGACTCCCGATTCCTTTTCTGATGGCGGGCGCTACCAGCACCTTGATGCGGCTTTACGGCATGCTGAGCAGTTGATAATACAAGGTACTGATATCCTTGATGTTGGAGGAGAGTCTACCCGTCCGGGCTCCCGGCAGGTTGGTATTCAGGAAGAGCTGGACCGTGTAATACCGGTGCTTGAGGCCTTGTATTTGCGGTTTTCTGTGTCGCTTTCAATCGATACCAGTCGTACCGAAGTGATGCGAGAGGCGGTTTCACAGGGAGCTGAGCTGATTAATGATGTCAATGCCTTGCAGGCAGCGGGTGCCGTGGAATTGGTGGCTAAAACGGGTGTTGCGGTTTGTCTGATGCATAAGAAGGGTCAGCCTGATACGATGCAACTCGCCCCTGCCTATCGAAATGTGACCGTCGAAGTCAAGGATTTTCTCCGCTGCCGTCTCGAAGCAACCCGGACTGCAGGTATAGACAAGCGAAAGATTCTGCTTGATCCTGGCTTTGGTTTCGGTAAAACATTGGATCATAATCTGCAGTTACTTCGGGAGCTGGCTTCGTTCGATGAGCTGGGTTGCCCTATATTGGTTGGCTTGTCACGCAAATCCATGTTGGGGGCGATTACCGGTCGTGCCGTAGAGGATCGTCTGGTTGGCAGTGCTGCACTGGCGTTGCTGGCAGTGCAGAATGGCGCAGCGGTCGTCCGGGTCCATGATGTAGCGGCAACGCAGGATGTATTGGCAATCTGGCGGGCAGTTCGAGACGGCGAATAGTGAACTGATTTTGTTCAAGAGTTATTTGCCAAAATGTGATGTTGCTAAAAAATTATTCTGGAGAGTGCTGTGAAACAACGATTGTTTGGTACGGATGGAATAAGAGGGCGGGTCGGTGACTGGCCGGTCACGCCAGAGGCTGTTCTGAAACTGGGTTGGGCTGCCGGCAAGGTACTGGCTGAAGCAGGCAATGGTAGCGGCAAGGTGGTCATCGGCAAGGATACCCGGGTATCGGGCTACCTGTTTGAATCTGCGCTGGAGTCCGGATTGTCGGCAGCTGGCATGGATGTATTGTTGTTGGGACCCATGCCGACGCCCGCGATTGCCTACTTATCACAGGCAGCTCGTGCCGATGCCGGTATTGTCATTAGTGCCTCCCATAATCCTTATTATGATAATGGAATTAAATTCTTTAATCATCAGGGGGGGAAGCTGGCTGATCAGATAGAACGCAGTATTGAGACCAGGTTTTATGAGCCGATGGTATTGCTGCAGGCGGCAAAATTGGGCAAGGCCCGGCGTTACCCCGATGCTGCAGGGCGCTATATTGAATATTGCAAGAGTACCATCATGCCGCGGCGTAGCCTGGAAGGCTTAAAACTGGTGGTTGATTGTGCCCACGGAGCTGCCTACCAGGTCGCACCGTCGGTTTTTTCTGAACTCGGTGCCACAGTCGAGACCATTGGCGCGTCGCCGGATGGTTTGAATATTAATCTGCAATGTGGCTCAACCCATATCGAAGCATTGCAGGCCCGTGTACTTGAAACTGGAGCTGATGTCGGTATTGCCCTTGACGGTGATGCCGATCGGCTGATTATGGTGAACCATCAAGGGCATCCGGTGGATGGTGATCAACTCTTGTATGCCATGGCCATGCACCGTCATCGTAACAATGGCTTGTGTGGGATTGTTGGCACCTCAATGAGTAATCTTGGACTGGAGCAGGCCTGTGCTATGGCCGGAATTAAATTTCATCGGGCCCAGGTTGGTGACCGTCATGTTCTGCAGATGCTTAAGCGTGAAGGTTGGCCACTTGGTGGGGAATCATCAGGGCATATTATCTGTCTTGATAAAAGCACCACCGGTGACGGGATCGTGGCTGCATTGGAAGTCGTCTCGATCATGCTTGATAGTGGACATTCGCTACGGGACCTGGTTGCAGGGATGACAATTTTCCCCCAGACCATGATCAATGTTCAATTTAAGAACCTTGCCGGTTCCGTAGCAGGACTGTGCCTGGATGAGTATGACCAAATCAGCGCCAGTGTTCGTGAAGTTGAGCAGCAACTGGGTCAGCGAGGGCGGGTGGTGTTGCGGCCTTCTGGTACCGAGCCCTGTGTTCGGGTATTGGTTGAGGCCAGGGAGCAGAATGAGACAGCAAGGCTTGCCGGCCAGATCGCTGAAGTGGTGCGACTGTCTATCGATAATTCCCATTAGGAGGTTGTCCGAGAACAGGGGCTGGCCGGTTTGTTGCTCCTGGCAAATCCACCTCGTATTCGGTTCACCGTGATGCTGGGTGTGCCGCAGTAACGGAACAAATCAAGCGCGTATTGTCATACGGTCTTTCCTGCCAGATACAACCAGGTTTCCACGACCGTATCAGGATTGAGTGATACGCTTTCGATCCCTTCCTCCATCAGCCAGCGAGCGAGATCGGGATGATCGCTGGGGCCCTGGCCGCAGATCCCAAT
>DRJH01000198.1 GCA_011052285.1 Gammaproteobacteria bacterium | reverse complement strand
GTCTATATGCTTGATGGTATGGGAATTCGCACAGGAGTGGATAACACTTCAGTGGTTGCTGCAGCACAATACATGGCGTCCGCCTTGGGTACAGGCATCACATCCCGCGTTGGCAGAGCACTGACGGGCAATAATACTTCCTTGTGACCGTTTTAACTTGAGCTGGCAGGCGTAGTGACAGTACGTATCGACATTGCGTCAAACCAGACCCCACCCTCCAGCTTATGATCAAAGGTTCGCAGCCCGGTGGAGTACAGACGAAGTTCCGGAGCCACGCAACCACGTGTCGGCACGGTGAAATCTACAGTAAAGGCCTGCCAGTTTAACGTACCCAAAAAACGCTCACTTTTCCCCAGTATTTGAGGTTTTTTTCCACTACAGCGCACAACCCACTGCAGCCCTCCCCGTCCATCGAGTCTCTCCAACTGAATGCGCCCGCGCAATTGATAATGGGCGGGTCGCAAAAATAAAGGTTGATAAAGATTCGCATAACGAATCTCACGATCCTGAAATTGCAGATGCAGAGCTCGTTTGCCGATAACCTCCGTTGTAAAATCCTGACTGACTACAACACCTTTGATGGCTCTTACATGCCACCCGTAACCACTGTTACTGATATTGAGCTCAAAATTACCATTATAAAGCTGCCCCAGTTGACGACGCTGTTCTTTATCCAGCCCATTCAACCAACTCATATAGGCTCGGGTAAAATGACCATCACGACGCTGCCTTTGTACATAGGCTAACCGTTCCTCTGAACTTAGTGGTGTACTTGCTTTTCTACGCATCAAATACACCAATTCAACCGTTTCATTGCGAATCGCCCGTTGTGACAGAAAGGTAAAAAATTCTGGCCACCATAGTGGTGGATTTTTGATCATTCCCTGCAAAGCAGGGCGGACCTTGTCATTCTCTGCAATCGCCAGCAAGATGGGATAAATGGTCTTGCTGAGCGTGTTGTCGATACTGAGCGCTTCACTCCAATTCTGCAAAGCCAGGGGAATATTTTTTCGCTGCCACCAATAACGTGCTGCATCAATATGTACGGGCCCATTGGCTGGCATTAGCCGGGTTGCCAGTGTCATCAGTCGGTCCGCTCGCTTTTCCTCTTTGTTCTGCAAAGCCAGGACCGCAAGTAACACCATAGCCCTGCCGTCACCGGGATTTAATTGCAGCAACCGCTGTAGCTGCTGCTGCGCCAGTTCGGGCCACTTTTCCATATTCCCTGTCGCTTGTACAAGCAGGGCACGACGATTGGCAGGATTCCATTGCAAAGCGCGCTCGGCTGCCGCCTGACGCGCCAGCTCATCAACTTTGGAAGTGTTGTCTGAGTCGACGGCCTGTTCCATCGTATAGTTGGAAAGCCCCATAGCGATAATCTTCCAGGCGAGGACAACGGCAATGCCCAACAGTCCCAAACGACGAACCAGTAAACCCAAACCCACACCAGAAATACTCATGTATTCTCCCCCTTACTGCACACGATAGAAAAACTCGGTTATTTGCAGACCATCTTTACCACGTTTCAACGTAAACTGTACATTACCCGAGTAATGATGGGCTACGTTGAAAACCCCGGTGCGAGCTGACACCTCAATATTCCCTTCACCGCGGAGGGAACCAACCGTTGTTCTTTTCCAGACAATCTGCGTTATCGTCAGTTTTCTGGACTGAGAATTGGCAAAAAATTTTCGATAATTCTGACGAATATTTTCTCGCCCCTGCGCTTTGTTGGTTTTGGCCATTTTGGCAAAAAGCTCCATAAACCGCTCCAGGTCAGCCTGCTCATAACTCTGTACAAACTGTTCAAGAAACCGGGCCAGGTCTTGTTGAGGTAACAGTGCGTTGTCAGTAGCCGACTTTTCCGGCGATGACTCAGGCGTTGGCTTTTCCTCAGTGAGAGCATGTACTTGGGTGGGGGACTGCACTTGGTAATTAAACTCGGATATTTTCAACCGCTTATCACTTGCAATAATCGTCAATGTCGCCGATCCAACAAGATGCTTTTTATTGGACGCCAACTGATCGGTTATAATCACTTCAAATTGGCCTGCTCCATACCAAACACCATCTGCACGCCTTTGCCATCGCATATCCTTGAAAAGCAACGTCCTTGACGCCGAGTTACGAAATAACCGGGCATAATCACGACGAATGTTGTCACGGCCCGATGCCTGTGCCGAGCGCGCATCTTTCGCAAACAAATCGGCAAATGCATCCAGATCACCTTCGTGATAGGTCTGCATCAAGTTTCCCAGGAGCAAGCCCAATGCAGCGACCGGTATACTCTTATTGTTGATTCCACCCTTGGCAACGGCTGCAAAAGATCTAGGATTTGCCTGCAATGGTATAACTGGCAATGAATCATTCGCTGAAGTACCGCCGTCGTTAAGATCGGCTGGAGTTGTTGAATCCGCTGCCACTTGCTTGGCTGTGGTGGCAGAAGTTGTCACTTCCCCGACAATCTTTTGCTCAGAGCCTGAGCGAACCTCAACAGGCTTGTTCTTTTCTGCTATCGAGGTAGATGCGCTATTGCTGGCAACCACGGGCTGAGATTTTCTTTCCTGCTTGGAGACAATCGATTTTCTCGTCGCAGTGCGACTGGATAACCCCCCCCTTTTCCGCTTTGGCGTGGTTTTCCCGCGGTTTGCTTTGGCGATAGAGATCGCTTCGCGCCGTGCTTTGATAATCCTGACAGAACGAGCCTTGATTTTTTCAGGCACAACAGCGTGAGCCGTGGGTTGACTGCGTTTCTTTACCGCAGAGGCTTTTTTCGCGGAATTCCGCTCAAGCTCCACTCTACCTGCAAGAATACTTGCTAACTCTTCCTTTGACAGATCCATTTTCTCGGCAAAAGGATTCTCTGTGCTCGCCAGTGGCAGCAGTGGATCTACGGGTGTGGAGCTCGGCTTTTCAACAAGCAGCTGTCCTGAGTTATTGGACGAGGATGCGTTCGAAAGCAGTGCCGGACCTTCAAAAATTTTGTAATAAAGACTCAACAACACGCCAGCCGTAATCAACAACCCGAATAACAGCAACATACCCGCGCGCAGATACCAGGGGCGTGTCTTCGGTAATGAAGTGTGCTGCAGCACAGCGTAGTCGTGTTGTGCAACAACCGGGCCTGGAACCTGATGGTGAAACCCGGCTTTGTTAAACTGACGTTTGCCTGTGGTGTCGGCCCTGTTGCGCTGCTGCAAAAGCTGCCGGTCATAATCACTGCGTTTGTTCGGTTTATTGAGGCTGTTGTAAGCCTCAATCACTCGAGGGGCATAACTCTCGTTCCACTCCCGATTACGGGCTTCCCGATCGGGATGAAAAATCCGAATCAATAATCGGTGGTGACGTTTGATCTCCTCCACGGCAGCGGTTGGCGGCAAACCAAGGTTTCGATAATAATCTGCACCATCAGCGAACAGTACCTGTTTGATATAAAAGAGAGCGGCCTGGGACAACTCCTGTCCCGATACCCCCAGATACTCTGCCGCCGCAAGAAGTGACTGTGAAAGCTCTTCTCCCCCTGAAGATTCCAAAAAATCTCCAAGATCTTCGGCTAAGGCACGCGATGGGTCAGACAACCCAGGATAATTCAACGGGGCACGATAATACGCCAAGGCTATGGCATACAGATCTTCTACCATAGAACCAATCGATTGCAACCCAGGGTCATCCAGCACACTCCTTATGTGATCGCTGCATATTAACTATCGTCACCTTGATCGCTACAATAATTGTACTAGGAGGCTGTCCGAAAATAGAGAACCTACTGCGGATAAGCGGACTTTGGTCCGATTTTCGTTAAATACAACAAGTATTCG
>DRJH01000197.1 GCA_011052285.1 Gammaproteobacteria bacterium | reverse complement strand
CTGCTGCCGCAAAGCAATTTTGCAAATAGTAATCATCCGCATCCAGGAAGGCGATATAGTCGTGCCGGGCACTCCTTATCCCGAGATTTCTACTTTCCCCCGCCCCGTGATTCTTCCCGTCACTATGTCTTAGAAGACGTACCTGCGAATTTTCGTTTGATAGTTTTTCACAAATCTTTAAGGCATGGTCAGGAGAATTATCTTCAACCAGAATAATTTCGGCAGCCTCTTTTTGCTGTAATGCCGACTTTACCGCGTATTCGACATATTTTTCTGCGTTATACACAGGGATGACGACGGATATTTTCATAAGGTTTGACAGATACCAAGAGAAGGGTGCTGTAAATACTGTGACCTGATTCAGTTTTTGTTATTACCGCTGGAAGCCCTGAGCGGGCGTTTTGTACCAGTTCCTGTGACACTTTCAGCGATATTTGCTAAAGTGGGCAGGAGCTTCTGCAATACGACATAAATAAAATGAAAATTGCACTTTTTGTCGATCAGTTTCCAAAAGTATCCGAAACTTTCATTTTGAATCAGATAGACGGCTTGCTCGACCGTGGTCATGAAATTACGATTTTTCCATGCCAGCCCGGCACAGAAAGCAAAGTACACGATGCTGTAAAAAGACACCGTCTAATCGAAAAATGTCATTATCCTCGAAATGAAGCGTGCACGCTACAAGAGAAAATCGCTTTTTATATCGGGCTTATAAAGCTAAAACTAAAATATGCGGAGGCGGTATCACGCCTAAGGGGCAATTTCGGTCGATATAGCGGGATTGCCAACTGGCAGTGGGCTTTGACGAAGTCGGAACCTGTGTTGCGTCACGGGGGCCGATTTGACGTGCTTTTCGCTCATTTCGGTCCTAATGGCTTACGCGCCAGCTGGTATCGGGATGCAGGACTGATTGATGGGCCGCTAGTGGCAGTCTTCCACGGGTTTGATTTGTCGAGTTACCTTCGCATTGCTGATGAGCATGTTTATGATCGTCTGTTCAGTAACGGCGACCTGTTCTTGCCAATCAGCCGGTTCTGGCAAAATAAGCTACAGGCATTGGGGTGTCCTGCAGAGAAGCTTGAGGTACATCATGTGGGAATCGACTGTGATCAGTTCGTGTTTCAGTCGCGTACGCGTACGGTAGATGAACCAACGGTTTTAATCAGCGTGGCTAGGCTTGTTGAAAAAAAGGGTATTGAATATGCCATACGTGCGCTGGCGAGACCCGACGTTTTAAATTTAAACGTTCATTACCGTATAATCGGTGACGGCCCGCTATCAGCTTCGCTAAGGCAGCTGGTCACGGATATGCGCCTGCAGGATCGTGTCAGTTTCCTGGGAACAAAAACCAGCGAAGAGGTAGCCAGCGAATTGAGCCACGCACATTTATTCATCGCTCCCAGCGTCACAAGTGAGAGCGGTGATATGGAGGGTATTCCAACCGTGCTGATGGAGGCCATGGCAACCGGGTTGCCGGTCATCAGTACCTTGCACAGTGGTATAGCCGAGTTGGTGGATGATGGCGTTTCCGGAAAACTTGTTGCGGAGCGGGATGTAGCAGGACTCGCTGAAGCTATTCGGGAACTGACGGTCAATGTTGACAGCTGGCCGGTCATTGGTGCGGCTGGTCGGGAAAAGGTGCTCAGGGAATTCAATTCCAGCACACTGAATAGTCGCTTGGAACACCTGTTTGAGAGCGCGGTACAGGGAAGAACTTCCCCGTAGTGGCCGGTGCTGTAAATTTAAGGGGCGATCAGATAATATTGCCAAATGGTGGCTAATGCGTGATCTGAGATATTAACTGGCTGATTTGGGTTAGAGCCTGCGAAGATCCATTAGTAGACAAACAGTTGTTTCGTACTGTGAGGTAAGGGGTTCTCATGAGATATTCTCTGGGTTTTGTAGCAAGAAGCTTGTTTCTTTTTCTGGCAGCGCTATCGCCGATCAATATATCCTTGGCGGCAGTAGACAAGTTTGATCCCTATGCCTACGCCCAAGTACTTTACGATACAAATGTTTTCAGGGTTTCAGACAATGAAAAGAGCGAAACTATCAAGTCTCTGGGGGTCGGATTAAACTCTGATTTGAAATTGAGCAGGCAACATCTGTTACTGGATGTAACGGTAGATCGGGTTAACTACAACTCACTTGATGAATTGGACCATACGAAAATTGATGGGCGAGGTACCTGGGCCTGGCAAGTTGGGAATCTTTGGAACGGCGACCTGGGATATAGTTATAAAAAAGAATTGTCCTCATTCACACAGCGACTGACTACAGAGAAGGATATGAGAACCGCCCAAACCGGTTTTTGGAAAGCTGGTTATAAGATCCACCCGGATTGGAAAATTATAGGCGCGCTGGAATATGAAGAGTCGTCATATCAGGAACGTGATTTTCTTGATCGGGACAAGAGTTCCGGGGCGTTGGAAGTTCAATATAGCAACACGCGTAATACCCGCGTTGGTATCCGTGTGAGTTATTCAAAAAATGAGCTGTCCAGTACAAATTTAGCTTCGGGAGTTTCGGTAAGTAACGATTATGATACGGCGGAATATAGTGGGGTCTTCTACTGGGAAATATCAGAAAAGTCGTCTCTGGAAGCTAGTCTGGGGTACACAGACCTAAAGTATGACGATTTGGGCGAACTGGATTTTCAGGGTAGTACCGGTCGCCTGACATATTTGGGAACATTGACCGGGAAAACGAAGGTAGAAATTGCAGTATGGCGCGAAACATCGTCGCTCTATGATGAAATAATCAGCTATGTTCTACAGAAGGGCGTACGTATCAGACCTACCTGGTCAGTGACACCAAAAATCAGCATTACAGGAGAGGCTGTTTACACTAATGATGACTTTAAAGGACGAAATAACATCGCCTCAGCGTTGGGGGGGCAGCGGCGTGACGACGATTTATGGCTGTATCGTGTAGGTGCCGCATGGGGTCCACGATCCTACTTGCAGGTAGCTGTAAATTACCAAAGGGAAGAACGTGAATCCAGCATAGGCGCCCTTGATTATGACGATGACCAGATTGATATCACCGTGCAGTTTGATTTTTAGCTTGCCAGCTTATGCCCTCCGGGTCTGCAACACAGAAGCAAGTGTGTCTAATCCGGTTTCTTCTCTTTGGATCGTATCCGGCGTTTCGATAAACCCAGAATGAAAATTCTTCAAATCGCGACAGGTGCTCTGCTTGGGGGCGCTGGTATTGCAGCCTACAGACTACACAAAGGACTCAGAGCAATATCTGCTGAGTCATTCATGCTGGTTAGCGAAACCCGGCAACGGGAAGAACATATTGTCTGTCCATCCAGTGCTTTCGACAAATTAGCCGCACGTTTTGCCCCGATCTTCGACCGTATACCAGCACGCTTTGCCAAATTGCCTCAGGATTATATTTCACCCTCATGGGTGCCGGACAGGCTACTTCGTCGTATTGACAATCTCGAACCTGATATCCTGAATCTGCATTGGGTGAACAACGGATATATGCGTATTGAAACCTTACCCAGGTTTCAGCAACCGGTGGTCTGGACGCTGCATGATATGTGGCCATTTGCGGGGGGAGAACACTATATTGGTGACAGCATCCGCTACAAGGAGGGGTATAGCTACCGAAATCGTCCAGCTGCTGAATCAGGATTGGACATTAATCGCTGGATCTGGGAGAGAAAGAAAAAATCATGGTCAAAATAGAACAACCTGGTAATAGCAACACCCAGCAAGTGGTTAGCCAAATGCGCTGGCGAGAGTGCTCTATTCGGTAATTTTAGAATAGAAGTTCTCCCAAATGGTGTTGATCATGACCGTTTTCGCCCTATGGACCATGCCGTCGTTAGACGGATTCTCGGTCTTCCGGAAGACAAAAAGCTGATACTTTTCGGAGCCGGTTCGGCGACCAGTGATAAAAGGAAAGGTTTCCATTTGCTGGTTGATGCGCTGAAAAAACTGGAGACACAAATCAATCCAGCTGATTACGAGTTGGTTGTGTTTGGCTCATCGTCGGGGGATCTTCCTTTTTTGATGAAAACCCATTTTCTGGGGGCGCTGAACGATGAGATTAGTGTGGCGCTTGTCTATGCTGCTGCAGATGTTTTCGTGGCACCATCGACTGAAGATAATTTGCCGAATACAGTATTGGAATCCTTGTCATGCGGTACGCCGGTTGTGGCATTTAATATCGGTGGTATGCCCGATATGATCGCCCACCGGGAAAATGGATATCTTGCTTCCGGTTTTGATACCGCAGAGCTGGCGGATGGTTTGCTGTGGGTTTTGAAGGACCAGCATAGGCAGCAGGTTTTATCAGGCGAGGCGCGTAACATGATCGTTCAGTCTTTTACGCTGCGGTGTTCAGCGGGTCGGTACAGAAGCCTGTACGAGGAAATGTTGGAAATTGCTTAACCGTGCCTGGAACTGAAAGCCTGTTGTGTAAACACGACGAACAAAATACGTAAAAAAACAGTACAGTAAGTAAATCGCCAGTCTTTGTGTCGCCATTTGGGGACACTCTGCATTTTATGAGCTGACCTGAATACCTGGCATCGTCGTTAAGATATGTTGATAAGGTCGCTTTATCTTTAACAAAAATCAAAT
>DRJH01000196.1 GCA_011052285.1 Gammaproteobacteria bacterium | reverse complement strand
AATAACCATTTATTGGCCACAGCCAGCAGGCTTGCCAGCAGCAAACCCAACAAAGCCATAAACCCGGCAGCGATAGAAATTTCCTGTATACCCATTGTCATCCACCTGCTGTTTTTGATATATAGTCAATATTCAAGAGGCTATTCGAGATCATAGGAGCCTCATGCCAGCACGGAACACACTCGCGGATATCCTCCAAGTCAAGTCTAACCCTGTATTTGGCTGTGAAAACAGCCTTTACGACCAATTTAAATCATTGGTATTATTTATCATTGACTGCTTTATGATTTGTTTTTTCATGATACCCGGTCGTGCCTGCTCGAGTATTATGTGTGATTATTGACTGCTACAGAGGCTTATTGAATGACTGAAAAGCCGTTTAATTTGTTCGTTACCGAGTCGGCAAACTCATTGATAATTTCTTTATTTAATCAATATAAACATATGATTCATAATAAATATTTGTATAGTAAGGTATTTTTTACAGGGCTTGTTATAATTTTTCTAAGTACCTGTCAACCGGAATCACCCCCGGCATCACCTAACATGGAAATCTGGAAGTTTTCCGGCTCCAGTATGGGAACCTCCTACCATGTGAGTGTACGGGTCTCTGCCGGTTCGGTCACTCGCAAACAATTGCAGCAAGGCATAAAAAATACGATTGACACGGTTGACCGACAAATGTCGACCTATAAACCAAACTCCGAGCTGTCGCTGTTCAATCGTCGCCGCTCGACTTCCTGGCAACCACTTTCACCAGCGTTGTTCAAGGTTTTGTCCGTTGCACAACAAGTCAGCAAACTGTCCGATGGGGCATTTGATATTACCGTGGCACCTCTAGTCGATCTGTGGGGCTTTGGCCCCAGCCCCAGCCCGGATAGACTGCCTACGGCAACCGAGATCAAGGCATTATTGCCTGCGGTTGGTTTTCAACGACTGCGTTTGCAGTCACAACCACCTGCCGCAGCCAAGCAATTACCGAACCTGCAAATTGATTTATCTGCCATCGCCAAAGGCTTTGCCGTGGATCAGGTAGCGGGTTACCTCAAAAATCTGGGGCTCTCAAATTACCTGGTTGAAATCGGTGGTGAAGTTCGTGGGTCTGGCAGCAGGCCTGGGGGTCAACCCTGGCGGGTAGCCCTGGAGGCGCCGGTGACAGGGCAGCGGAGAATCAATCGCGTTATCACCCTGCATAACTTTGCGCTTGCCACTTCAGGGGATTACCGAAATTATTTTGAAAAAAATGGGGTTCGCTATTCGCATACCATCAATCCTCGTACCGGTTATCCCATCCGTCATAAACTGGCTTCGGTGTCAGTATTGGCCAGCAACACCATGCTTGCTGATGCTCTGGCAACAGCACTGATGGTTGCGGGACCAAAAGCCGGGTATGCCCTCTCCTCGGCGCACGCTATCGCAGCCCGCTTTCTGGTGCACACCGGGACAGGTTTTAAAATCAAAGAAACTGTTGCCTGGCAAAGGCAAGTGGATTAATGGCGCTCTTGCTTACTGCGCTGATTTTTACGACGCAACTTTTGGCTGAAATAGTGGAAGATCACCGTGACCCAGAGCAATGCGTAAACGAAACCAATACGATACAAACTGCCTAGATCATTCTCCAACAAATACCACAGCAAAGCCAGGCATGCGATAATCTGGGCGCACAGTCCGCTGCTGACAATGCGCAGGTCAGCTCCAGTTTTATCGTGTAGTCGAAGATTGGCGATGGAGACAGCGATGGCTACCAGCAGAAAGGTCAGGCTGGAAAAGACCACGATCAGCTCTAATTTTCCCACTACAATCAGGATTACAGCGAGCCCGGCGAGAATACTTGTGGCCAGCCAGGGCAAACCCTGCCAGCTTTTCAGGGCCAGGACTTTGGGCATTTTTCGTTCGTCTGCCATATCAGCAACAATGCCGGAGGTCTGCAGCAAGGTGACATGAATTGCAGAGGTACTGGCCATTATTGCGACCAGGGATACCACGACTCGCCCGGCTTCACCCAATGCAGGTTCCATTGCCAGGGCTACGGCGTATTCCTTAGCGGCAATCAACTGTGGGACATCGACACTGCCGATGGCCACAATGGCCAGCAGCACATAGACCAAAGTGACGATGCCAATTGACAGGTAAATAGCTCGTGGTAGATTAAAATGTAGATTGCTGGTTTCAGCTGCTGCTCTTGTAAGATGCTGAAATCCTTCATAAACGATAAAAATAATTGCACTGGCCATCAGGATGGAGGAATAACCGTTGGCAGGCGCCACCTCGAAGCGAGTGGCGGAGACACTGGAAAAACCTTTTAATATCAGAATCCACAACAGCAAAAATTTTACCCCGGTTAACAAGCCGTAGGATCGACTACGGGGATTGGCATTTCTTAGGTAGAAAATAATGAAGAGCAGCAATATAACGACCGAGAGCACTTTTCTCAGTTGTGAATTTTGCGCATGATGAAGCAATTCAGCACTATAGGCCCCGAATGTGAAGGCATATAAGGCTAAGGTACCGGTATAAGCCAGCACCACATTCCAACCGGCAATAATCCCGACCAGAGGCTGCCGCGGGAAGGCGAGTGACAGATAACTCAGACCCGGGTCATTGCGAAAGCGTAACGCCAGACAAACATACGAGTAACCGGTAAATGCAGCGAGCACACCACCGAGAAACAAGGCGATGGGGATAGCGGGTCCGGCTACCTCGACCGCCATCCCCAAAACAGTGAAGATACCACCGCCGACCATACTGCCCACCCCCATGATGGACAGCTCTCTTAGTCCCAGTCTTTGACTAACGCCCTTCATGGCTCGAAAGACTCAAAAACAGTGCCAGGATGAGTGACAGTAGCGCATTGCAGGCATTGAAAACACTGCTTACTGGTAATAGTAATCGTATCGATTAAGGAGGTCGTTGGTAAATGTCCATGCATCATTATAGGAGAGGCCACTGTCCTTGGGTATGACAACCTTGATATAGAGGTCTTTGCTGTGTTGCCGTTTGAATCCATCCAGGTATTGATTCAGAGCATCTCTGCTCAGCTGGCGATAATTTGGCTCACCCGGAAGACGTGCCTGTAAAACATTTTTCCCTCCTCGTTTTAAATAGCGAACCTCGACCACAAAACGGCCCTCCGGACTGCGGGCGGGACGAATCAATTGCTGGTATTTTTCCTCGAGGGAACCGTACCGCGTATTCAGGGAGCGAACTTGCTGATTGCTGGTCTGAAGTTTACTCTGTGATTCCTGTAACGAGGAATTCTGTCGCTCAAATGCCAGGCTGAGGCTGGACAGTTGCTGCTGTAGGCGGTCATATTTCTGCTTCAGCAGATTTTTCTGTTGGCTGATCTGCGCATTGTCTTGCTGTCTCTGCTCCAGTTGTTGTTCCAGTACCTGTTTAGCTGCCAGCAGTAATTTCTGCTGCTCACTGAGGTGCTGATTTTGGGCCTCGCTGGCGGCTTGTTGCTGATGTAGCTTCGCCAATTCGGCCTGGGTCTGTTGCAAGTCAATTTGCAGTTGTGCTTTTTCCTGTTCTGCAGTATTTCGAGCCTGCTGCAGGGTATCCTGCAGGCGCTGGTTTTTCTTGCGCTCACTTGATGTCTGCTGTTTGAGATTGCGGATTTGTGCAGCCATAACTTCAAGCTGGGTGGCCATGCGCTCACGGAGTGCCGTCAGTGCAAGAATATCAACCTGCAGGGCTTCGAGTTTGCGGGTCTGCCCATCCAGGGTCTTGGCTGTTTGTTCTTTCTGCGTGGTAGTCTGCAACAATTTTGCTCGCAAGTTGGCAATTTTGAGATCCAGCGCTTCAAGTTTTTTGTTAAGGGTGCTTTTTTGCTGGCTACTCAGTCGGGCTTCTGCCATTGCCGCACGTTCAGAAGCCATGGTCGCCCGCAGCTGCTTCACCAGATCATCATTCTTCATCAGGATGACAACTAATGAGAGCAGGAAAATCATTACAATGACCGACATGATATCAGTGAAAGAAGGCCAGACGCTGCTGTCCTGTGCCTCCTGAAAACGATTGATACGAAGGTCTACAAAACCATTGTCCAGATTCACTGCTGGTCCTCATGCAGACGAAATCCTTGGCGCAAAATTTCGCTAATCCCATCGATCCGTTCAGCTTGCAGGTCATATTGTTGATCTAGATTTTGTGCTAACTGGGCCAAATGGGTGGCTGTTTGAGTGAAAACTTGTTGTGTCGTATCAACACGTTGTAGCAACGCCGTCGCACCACGCAACAGATCGGAAAAGTCTTTCATAACAGATTCAGTCTGTGCCTGAAAACGTGGCAACAACAGGATTGTGGTGACGTTTTCCACACGACTGATCAGATAGGTCTGGACATCCATCAACTTTTGAAAGTAGTAACTGAAGAAAACATAACAGACAATCGCGGTCATCGTGGTTGAGAGCGCAGTAGACATGCCATGAATAATCACCGACAGGTCGCCTGTGTTGGAGGTGGACTGGACCAGGTCGGAAGCACCAAGCAAGGCTATCGACAACGAGACAATCGTCCCGAAGACGCCGGTCAGGATCAGGATATTGTTGACAAAACGCGGAAAGCTCTGGCGACTGGACTCAGAGGCGACCAGAGTTGCGGCCAGCACATTGTGATTAATTGGGGCTCGACGCGCATGTAATTCCAGAAGTGTTCGGTAACGATTGGCAATGACCGCGTCTGGATTAAGGCCCTGAATGGGTTCGACCACGCGTTGCACATTGCCGACAAACCGGTTTAGCTCGTCTTCTTCCCTGTGGTACCGCAGCAACAATTGTACCAGGCGCCCCATACCACCGAGAAACAGCAGTAATATGAACCCGTTGATGACCCAACCTACCATAGTCAGCTGATTTTTCAGGTATAGCTGTGACAGGAAATGACGTTGCCACAGCAGCAATATCACTACAATGACTGCCACAGACAGTAATTGCAGGAGTATGTTTCTGGAATAATGGCGGCGGGTTGTCAGCACACTCATGGGCATTCCTGTAGCGGGTTCAGAGAGAGTGTATTAAACGTACATTCTGCCATGGCTGCAAGGGTTATGGTCGAGTTTATTGATTCTCGGACCGTCTCCTGGCTACTTGCCGATACAGAAACTACTGAAGATTTCACCGAGCAGGTCATCACTGCTGACTGCCCCGGTTATCCTTCCCAGGGCATTCTGCGCCAGGCGCAGGTCCTCGGCGACCAATTCCGGCGTATTGTCAGCAATGACCCTTTGCGCACACTGCACACAGGCCAGGGCTTCTTTCATCGCCTCTAGATGACGGCGACGAGCCAGAAAGGGTGCGCCCTGAACCGGAAACTGGTTGGCATTGATGGTGATCAGCGCCTTCAAGTCCTTCAGCCCGGCACCAGTGAGTGCAGAAACAGCCACTTTACCTGAATCTGAAGTCATTAAACCAGCGACACGCCCACTCAGGTCGATCTTGTTATACACCTGAATCAACCTACAGCCCGTTGTTGTCTGCAAGGAGGGGGGAGTGCTGTTCCAGGTGGATTTGTCAGCACCCGGACTATCATCAATCACCTGCAGCACAACATCAGCTGTATCGATGGCCTGTTCAGCCCGGCGTATCCCTTCCCGTTCGATTTCTCCTATTGGGCGTACTGTTTTCGAATTATCGACCACCCCAGTCAGCAAACCTGCAGTATCAACAAATTCGACCGGAATACCGTGCAAATGCTGTTGCGCAAATAGTAGATCACGCGTGGTCCCGGGTTCGGTACTGACAATGGCGCGGTCCTCCCCGAGCAAGGCGTTGAGCAAACTCGACTTACCAACGTTCGGTGCCCCAGCCAATACGATGCGTAATCCTTGTTGATAGAGTACAGTCGGCGCTGCGGCATCGAGTAGTGTGGTCAGCTGGGTCGCCAGTGCCTCCACGGCCTCTTGCTGCTGCGAGCAATACAGCGGTGTGGTTTCTTCCTCGGGGAAATCGATATCCGCTTCGATCTGTACCCGCAATGTGGTCAAGCGCTCAATCAATTGCCGCAATTTGCTGGAAAAAGTGCCGCGCAAGGACTGTAGCGCAGCGCGGGCAGCCTGATCAGTTCGACTACTGATCAAGTCTGCAATGGCTTCAGCCTGGACCAGATCGAGCCTACCATTGAGGAAGGCTCGCTGTGAAAATTCGCCCGGTTCGGCCAGCCGCGCACCCAGATCACAAACACAGCTGAGCAGCTTATCAAGTACTACAGGGTTGCCATGACCCTGCAACTCCAGCATGGCCTCGCCAGTGAAAGAATGGGGGGCCGGGAAATACAGGGCCAGGCCTTGATCCACTGTTTCCCCACCAGCCGTTTTGAAATAGCGCAGGGTGGCTGTCCGTGGCGGTGGCAGTTGTCCGAGCAAGGTCTTGGCAATATGCAGTACCGCAGGACCCGACAAGCGCACCATGCCAACCGCAGCCTGACCCACCGCTGTGGCGATTGCAGCAATAGTATCTGAATTGGCGACATTGCTCATACATAACGGCCACAAAGCCGTCAGAACGGTGCTATCCGCTTTTACCCGCCGCGATATTTTTAGTGATATACCACTGCTGGGACATGGAAAGAATATTATTGGTTAACCAGTAGACCACCAGCCCTGCCGGGAAAAATAGAAAGAATACGGTGAAAACCACGGGCATAGCCATCATGATATATTTTTGCATGGGATCAACCGGAGTCGGATTCAGCAATTGCTGGCCGAACATCGAAGCTCCCATTAACAATGGCAACACATAATAGGGATCCTTAATAGCCAGATCACGAATCCAGAACATAAATGGGGCCTGGCGCAGTTCTACACTTTCCAGTAACACCCAGTACAGGGCGATGAAGACGGGAATTTGCACAACCATGGGCAGACAGCCTCCCAGCGGGTTGATTTTATCTTTTTTATACATTTCCATCATGGCCGCATTCATTTTCTGGCGGTCATCCCCATAACGTT
>DRJH01000195.1 GCA_011052285.1 Gammaproteobacteria bacterium | reverse complement strand
TCTATCTTAAGCCACTGTCTCGTTTTCGGGGTCCGCTATATTATTCAAAGATTATCCTCGCAAGTCATCAATTCGTCCACGATACGGTACACTAACGGCACTATAAAAATCAGTGATTAGGAGTTGTCTGCCCTTGGACCAACAACAACCACAAAACCTGCGACAAGATCAAATTATCCGCCATAAGCTGGAGACTGCACGTCGCTCACCTCTGGCTGCCTACCGCGATATGTCCCTGGGTGAGGGTAGTCTATGGCTTTTTATCTGGTATGAACTGCTGATGATGCTAATCTCCCCACTGGGTGGAGGGCTTGGCTATCTGCTTCGGAAAAAACTGTATCGACCATTGTTCAAATCTGTTGGCAAGGGATTCATTATCGGGCGTAATGTGGTGATACGCCATCCTGGCAACATCATCATCGGCGACAATGTCACCATTGACGATAATTGTGTATTGGAAGGCCGTGGGCAAACCGGTGATGGACTGGTCCTCGAAGATGAGGTACTGATTAATCGCAATGTTATGCTACTGGCCAAGGGTGGTTCTATCCATATCGGTCGACGCAGTTCTGTGGGGAGTAATTCGGTCGTGGTATCCACCGGTGGTGTTGAGCTCGGCGAAGCGGTACTCATGGCCGGAGGTTGCAGCATTTCCGCTGGCGCCTATGAAGTCGATGGAGCACAACCGATTATCATGGACAACAAGGCTTATACCAAAGGCCCGATCCGTATCGGTACTGGAACCTGGCTGGGTACTGCAGCGGTGGTCCTGGATGGCGTCAACATCGGGAGCGGGGCCGTAGTCGGTGCCGGAGCGGTCGTCAACAAGGATGTCGAGGACGATATGATCGTAGTCGGCCTTCCTGCCAGACCGGTACGAGCCCGCAAGTACTGAAACCGGACCGACATATTTTGGTATCGAAAAAATCTCTGTTGCTGACGCTCAAGATTGTCGTAACCGCTCTGCTGACCATCTTGATCATTGAACAGGCTGACTGGCAGACGATCGCGCAAAGTCTGCGGCGTGTCAGTCTTCCCAGCCTGGCACTGGTGTTGCTGGCCATGACGGTTTGCGTCACCATCAGCGCCTGGAAGTGGTACCTGCTGCTGCGCATTCACGGGGCCACTTTTACCTTTCAGAAATTGCACAAATGGTATTTTATTGCCATGTTTTTCAATAATTTCCTGCCCACAAGCATCGGTGGAGATGGCTACCGGATCTATCGCACACTGGATAACGAACGCTCCCGAACTGCGGCTGTACTGGCGGTATTTACCGAACGGCTGTCCGGCATCCTCACTCTGCTGCTGGTAGGCTGGTTTGCAGCCATTACCGGTTCTGTCATCCATGGTGGGTTACTGTCACAAACCTATGTACGCCTTGGTATCGTCGGCCTTGTCATCGCTGGCGTGGTCACCTTGTTGCTGCTCAATCGACGATTCTGGCAGCGACTGTTGAGCTGGAAAAAGCTGCCGAAACTGTTGTACACGCTGATAGAACATCTGGGTGACTACCGCAAGCAACCCGCCCGTAGTGCCGCAGTGATTGGAGTATCGCTGTTGTTTCATCTCTTTACCATCAGCTGGATCTGGCTGTTGATGAAGACAGCAGGAGAATCACTGCTCTGGTATGACGTCGCAGTGATCAGTGCCTTATTGAGTGTCGTGGCCATCGTGCCGCTGTCTATCAACGGTATCGGCATCATCGAAGGCTCCCTGATCTATCTGGCCGGACAATTCGGCATGAGCTATGACACTGCGCTGCTGGTCGCCCTGCTGCAACGGGTATTGCTGATCCCGATCAGCCTCGGCGGCGGCCTGTTGTATCTACTCGAACGCCGTACCGGATCCAGCCCCCCGCTCGCTGCCTCTGACATCTCCGGGACCTCTGTCTAGATGTGCGGAATTGCTGGCATCGTACAGCCCTCCCCGGTTGAGGAAAAACGCCTGCAGGCCATGACCCGTTGTCTGGCTCATCGGGGACCGGATGGTGAAGGCCTGGAAATTAGCGGTGGTGTCGGCTTCGGTCACCGGCGCCTGTCGATCATTGATCTGGAGGGTGGGGCACAACCGATGCGCAGTGATGACGGCAAGTTGCTGATCGTCTTCAATGGGGAAATCTATAACTACCGGCAACTACGCGCTCAGCTTGAGGATAACTACTCTTTTCATACCCATAGCGACACTGAAGTCATTATGGCGCTATATCAGCAAAATGGGGTTCGTTGCCTGGGTCAGCTGCGTGGCATGTTCGCTATTGCGATCTACGACTTTTCGCAACAGCAGTTATTTCTGGCAAGGGATCATCTAGGCCAAAAACCCCTTTATTACTGCCTACACAACGGCACCCTGGCCTTCGCCTCAGAAATCAAGGCACTGCTGGTCTGGAAACCTGCTTTGCGCCAACTTGACACAACTGCCTTGCACGAATACCTGACCCTGCGCATCATCACTGCACCCCGATCCATGTTCCAGGAGATCCGCAAGCTGCCACCAGCCCATTACGCCTTGCTCCAGCAAGGCAAGCTCCAGGTCCACAATTACTGGAAAGTCAACTACCGGGACAAACTTGATCTATCTTTCCCCGAGCAGCTTGATGCCCTTGATCAGCAGGTTGCCGATAGCGTAAATCATCACCTGGTCAGCGATGTGCCGGTCGGAGCTTTTCTCAGTGGCGGCATGGATTCAAGCCTGATCGTGGCCATGATGGCCAAGCAGCAGGGCGGCGGGTTCAAGACCTTTTCCGGAGAAGTCGCCTACAAAAACTACAGCGAATTGCCCTACGCTCGTATCGTCTCCGATCGCTTCGAAACCCAGGCCCACGAAATCACCATTGAACCGAAGCTAGCCGAACTATTGCCTGATCTGGTCTGGCACATGGACGAGCCTTCCGATCCGCTGTCCGTGTGCATGTATCACATCGCCCACCTGGCCGCTGGACAGGTCAAGGTGGTACTTGGCGGCGAAGGGGGTGATGAACTATTTGGTGGCTATGACCGCTACTACGGTAACCGCTATGCCTCCTGGTACGCCCTGATGCCCGAAGTACTACGCCGCAAGCTCATCGGTCCGTTGTTGCGCTTACTGCCTGCCGGTCGCTGGTACCGGGGCATGATCCATCAGCTGCAATGGATGCAACAGATGTCCTTTTTCAGTGATGGCTTGCGTTATGGCAAAAGCCTGAGCTACTTCTACATCTCGGACACTTTTCGCAAACAACTCTATAGCGATGATTTTCTACGCCAAACTGCGGTTTTTGACCCCGAGGCACATATCGCCGAGTATTTTGATGCCGCCAATGCAGACGACATCCTGGACCGCATGCTGTTCGCCGACAGCATGACGAGAATGCCTGATCACCCGGTGGTAATTCTGGACCGCATGAGCATGGCCCATGGCCTGGAGGCACGAGCCCCGCTGATGGATCACAAACTGGCTGAATTTTGTGCTCAGCTGCCCACACCATCTAAGGTGCGGGGCCGCCAGCTGCGTTATATCCAAACCCAACTGGTGGCCAGATATCTGCCGAAAAGCCTGCTCGAACGCAAGAAGCAGGGCTTTTCCTCACCGTTAACCTATTTACTGGCAGATGAATTTCGCCATCTGTATCAGGTGCTGTTACGTGACGCCCACCTGGTACAGCAGAATATTTTATGCCAAGAAGGCGTACAAATGCTGCTTGATCAACATCTGGCCGGCCGAGCCGACCATGGCCAACGGCTGTGGCAACTATGTAATGCCGAGCTGTGGTACCGCATGTATATCGAAGGACTCAGCAAGGAAGACGCTGGATCATTGCTTGCACGAAAACCAGACCAGCCCTGATGTTTTTTGAGGCGTCAACTATCCTGACACGGGGGGTCGCTCACGCACAAGCGGTCGAGGCGCTATCTAGGCAGTAGCAGCAACGATGGATTGACCCAATTGCCGTTGAGTAATGTCATCCAGTTCAGCCGAGCCGCACCACTTTTGCGCTTCATGGTGCGCCCCAGCACCTGGCCTCGGCGTACCCGTTGCAGTGGTTTGATAGCAATTGGCTCCAGGGGATAGAGGACACTGATCAGACCCTTGCCATGATCGATTATTACGGACATTCCATCCTTGCGAATAATGGTGGAGTAGATCACTCCATCACCGGGGCTTGATACCCGTGGAGTGTCGGCGAGGTATTTCATCCCCTTGATCTGATAGCCTGCATCAGAATTGAGATACAACCAGGTTCCGAAGGGGAGAACCACACTACCCGCCACGGGAGCCTGAAATGGAAACAATGGCCTAAGCGTGGGTAGTTTACTGCGTGGCAGGGAGAGGGCAATCTGCAGGGCTTTAGGGTCTGCCTTGCTAGCTATTTGTGCTGTGCCTGAAACTGCACCTGCGCTGCCAACCTGGAAGTAACCAAAGCGGTGTGGTACGACCGTAAAAGGGGTTGCTGCCACCTGCCCGGATGGACGAGGTGAGAGAATGTACTGTCCGGGTGTGATATCAAGGGACAATCCAACAATAGCCCAACGCTGTTGACCCTTCGAGATGGTCATCACCTGCCGACGACCGAATTGATAGGATGTTTGCGTCGCATCAACGGCAACCACAGCGATCCCACCAGGGGATGAACTGTTCTGAGGCAAAGCGACAGCAACGGCAACACGACCTTCGGCCATAGCGATGCACAACAGGATAAATAACTTAAAGTAACGCATCAGTAGCACACTGTGGAGATGATTTTACCGTCTTTTACCCGGGTTTCCAGAACATCTCCAGCGACAATATCAGCGGCTGAGGTCACCAGTGCCCGATTCACCTGTTTTCTGACAATGGCGTAGCCACGTTGCAGTGTAGCTTCCGGACTGACTGCGCGCAGTTCCAACTGCTGAGCCTGTAATTGTTGTCGGGCGGTCGCCATCAGGGCGGTAATACAAACCAGCTGCCGAACCCCTAAATGCTGCAGTTGTTGCTGACAGCTGCCCACCCATTGCCCAGGACTGGTAGACCGGAGTCGTTGCCGCAGACGTTCCAGCGTCTGTAGACGGACGGTCAATGCCGCTTGCCCACTATGATCCAGTTGCTGCGAGACCATTTGTAACTGCTGACGGGCCAGGTCAATCCGGGTCAATGGATCCTTAAGACCTAAACGGCTACGATCAAGCTGTTGCCAGTTATCATTCATTTTGCGTTCCATCGCCCGTATCATTTGCCTTTGTAGTGCTACCAGTTGCTGGCCCCAGTGATGACTATCCGGACTTACCCTTTCAGCCGCGGCCGTCGGTGTTGGTGCCCGTAGATCGGCGGTGAAATCTGCGATGGTGAAATCGGTTTCGTGGCCGATACCGGTAACCACAGGAATTTTTGAACGGACAATCGCTCTGGCCACCGATTCGGTGTTAAACGCCTGCAAATCCTCTATACTACCTCCACCCCGTGCCAAAATCAGCACATCGCAAGCATTATGGCTATTCGCCAACAACAATGATCGAATCACGGCTGTGGCCGCTTGCTCTCCCTGTACCGTTGCCGGATATAGAGAAACAGCAAGCAATGGGCAACGCCTTTGCAGTGTTGTCAATATGTCCTGCAATGCCGCAGCGGAGACTGAAGTGATAATACCAACACGTGCAGGTGCCAGCGGAACCGGCCTTTTGCGATCAACATCGAAGAGACCCTCAGCAGCCAGTTTCTGTTTCAGTCGGTCAAATTCGAGGCGTAACCGACCCTCACCTCCCAGCTCCAGATAATCGATGATGAATTGATAATCGCCACGTGCAGAATAGACACCAACAGTACCACGAGCCAGAATATCACAGCCATTTTTCAGTTCAGAAATGAGCCGCTGCTGGCGATTGCGAAATAATGCACAGCGTATCCTGGCCTGCTCGTCCTTAAGCACAAAATACAGGTGACCTGAAACTGGACGACTCAGGTCCGCAACTTCACCACGTACCCATATATTTCGAAAACTATGCTCCAATAACCTGCCGGCACTGTGATTGAGCTCAGTTACAGAAAGTACCGGAGCGCCCGCTGCCTGCATTTTCATCTGACAATAACGTAAGGAGCCTATCCCACGAAGGCGAACACAACCAAGTCAGTAGTTGGTGAAATACTCAGCCGTTGTGGCAATATTCCGTGCCTGTTGCTGGCCTGCCTTGGCCGCCCAGATCACTTTTTTGGCCAGTCGTATCGCTGCTGCATCATCACCCTTCTTGCGTGCTGCTTTGGCAGCGGCATACAACTTACCAACAGATGCGGCTTTACTGCCCGTCGCCTTGTCGAGCAGCAACCAGACATTTCCACTTTTGCGTACTGCCACCAGTTCCGTCGCCGCCTGTTTCAGTACTTGGTCTGCAGCATTAACCGTTGTCCCGGTGCCCAAACTGGCACATCCTCCAAGCCCGATTGACACGACAGTGACCAGTACAGCCATTGATTTTTTCATACTCACCATCCTTAAATTGCTTTGTTTGCGATTTCATAACATACCACCGTAGCATGTGCCTTTCCGGGAACAGAGAACTTACTTTGGAAAAGCTGGTTGACCAACCCCCCCCGCTACGACCACCATGGAGGGCAAAAGTGCCGGTTTTACAGGAGCAACCTACCGGTCGGCTCCCGTTCTCGGACAGGTTCCTGGCGCAGCATTTTTCTCCAGCGCAACAACTTACCCTGTTTACTGAATGGCTGTCAATCTCTATAATCCGCAGATGGAACCCTTTAAAGACGCATTTACATTCGACGACATCCTGCTGGTGCCAGCCTATTCTTCCGTACTGCCCAGAGATGTTGATCTCAGCACCCAGCTGACCCCCAGAATTCACCTGCAAATTCCATTACTTTCAGCAGCCATGGATACGGTAACTGAGGCCGGCACGGCAATCAGTATGGCCAAGGAAGGTGGCTTGGGCGTAATCCACAAAAATCTTTCTGTAGAACATCAAGCGGCTGAAGTTCTAAAAGTAAAAAAACATGAAAGCGGAGTAATCAATGACCCCTTCACGGTTGATGCTCAAACCAGTGTTCGTGAGGTATTGAAAATTACCCGTGAGCATAATATTTCTGGTGTCCCGGTGCTCCGTGATGGCAAGCTCAACGGCATTGTCACCAGCCGGGATTTACGTTTTGTAACTCACTTTGATGTTCCGGTCACCGAAGTCATGACCCCACGGGAACGACTGATTACCGTCCATGAAGGTGCCAGCCAGAGGGAGATCAAATCCCTGCTGCACAAACACCGTATCGAAAAAGTATTGGTGGTGGATGATGATTTTAATCTACGGGGTATGGTGACCGCCAAAGATTTGCAGAAAGAAAAAGACAGCCCCAACGCCAGCAAAGATGAGGCAGGCCGCCTGGTCGTTGCCGCCGCCATTGGTGTCTCTTCTGACTCAGAGAAACGTGTTGCCGGGTTGGTAGCCGCCGGTGTCGATGCCATCGTGGTTGACACTGCCCATGGCCATTCTGCAGGGGTGATTCGACAGATCAAAAGTATTCGCAGCAACTATCCGCAAGTCGATATTATCGCCGGTAATATCGCGACTGCAGAAGCCGTTCTGGCATTGGCTGAGGCAGGAGCTGATACGGTAAAGGTTGGCATCGGACCGGGTTCGATCTGTACCACCCGCATGGTCGCCGGGGTCGGTGTTCCACAGATTACAGCAATCCGGGATTCTGCTGCAGCAGCCCGCAAAGCCGGTATCAGAATTATTGCTGACGGGGGTATTCGTCTCTCAGGAGATCTGGCCAAGGCACTGGCTATGGGTGCGCACGCCGTGATGTTGGGCAGCCTGTTGGCCGGTACCGATGAGGCCCCTGGCAGGATCGAAATCTATCAGGGACGTTCCTACAAAAGCTATCGGGGTATGGGTTCTCTGGGTGCTATGGAACAAGGCTCCAAAGACCGCTATTTCCAGGAAGGCACAACCGCTGATAAATTGGTACCTGAAGGCATCGAAGGCCGGGTTCCCTACAAGGGGGCATTGATGAACATCATCCATCAACTGATGGGTGGCTTACGCGCCAGCATGGGCTATTGTGGTGCCAAAGATCTTGTGGGCTTCGCCGCCAATGCAAAATTTGTCCACATCACCACGGCCGGAATTCGTGAAAGCCATGTCCATGATGTTTCCATCGTCAAGGAAGCTCCCAATTATCAGCAATCTCGTTAGGTCAATATCCAGTGACTGATCTGCATACTGATCGTGTTCTGATACTGGATTTTGGCTCCCAATACACCCAGTTGATCGCCCGCTCGGTACGTGAAATCGGGGTCTATTGTGAAATCCTGCCCTATGATGTCGAATTTATAGAAATTCAACGCTTCTCCCCCAAAGGGGTCATTCTCTCCGGCGGACCAGAATCGGCCCATAAACAGGAACCGCCTCAAGCCCCTCCACAATTATTTACTCAAGGCTGGCCACTGCTAGGTATCTGTTATGGCATGCAGACAATGGCGACACAACTCGGTGGCCGGGTAGAAGCCTCGGTCGTACATGAATACGGGCACGCCCGGGTACGGACGATTGGCCATTCTTCACTGCTCGACAATCTGAGCGACTCACCTGAACTCCCTGGCGAGCCCCAACTGGACGTATGGATGAGCCATGGCGATCGCGTCGCCAAACTCCCTCCAGGATTTAGTGCCATTGCTGCAACAGACAACGCACCGTTGGCTGGCATAGCCGATGAAACACGGCATTTTTATGGCCTGCAATTCCACCCGGAAGTCACCCATACCCTGCAGGGACGGGCTATTCTGAAGCACTTTGTAGCCGACATCTGCGGCAGCGATCAACGCTGGACTGTCGATAATATCATCAATGCCTCAATTGCAGATATTCGCGCCCGCACCGGGGATGATGAAGTCATCCTGGGCCTGTCCGGTGGCGTGGATTCATCAGTCGTTGCCGCCCTGTTGCAACGCGCAATTGGTGACCGTCTGACCTGCATCTTCGTCGACAACGGCCTGTTGCGCTTGCATGAGGGCGATCAGGTGATGGCAACCTTTGCCGAAAACCTCGGTGTACGGGTTATTCGCATCAATGCCGAGCAACGTTTTCTCACCGCCCTGCGAGGCATTACTGACCCGGAACACAAACGCAAAGTCATTGGCAATCTGTTTATTGAGGTTTTTCAGGAACAGGCTGAACTTTGCCAGAATGCCCAGTGGCTAGCTCAGGGAACCATCTATCCCGATGTCATCGAATCAGCGGGTTCTCGCACCGGCAAGGCCAAAGTCATCAAATCCCACCACAATGTGGGTGGTCTTCCTGAAAATATGCGTTTGCGGCTGCTGGAGCCACTGCGTGAATTGTTCAAGGACGAGGTGCGCCGTATCGGTGTGGATTTGGGACTTCCTCACAGTATGGTCTTTCGCCACCCCTTCCCCGGCCCGGGGCTTGCCGTGCGAATTCTCGGCGAGGTAAAAAAAACGTTTGCTGACATTTTGCGCCAGGCCGATGCTATCTTCATCCAGACCCTGTATGACGCTGACCTCTATGACAAGGTCAGCCAGGCGTTCGCGGTATTTTTGCCGGTAAAATCGGTTGGAGTGGTCGGTGATCATCGTGCCTATGACTACGTGATTACCCTGCGTGCAGTTGAGACGGTAGACTTTATGACGGCCAATTGGGCACGATTACCCTATGACGTGCTGGCACAGGTTTCGAGTCGCATTATCAATGAAGTGCCTGGAGTCAGTCGCGTGGCCTACGATATTTCCGGCAAACCACCTGCCACCATCGAGTGGGAATAACAACCGACCAGTTCTGGATGAAGCGGGCGCTGGGACTGGCAAAACAAGCGGCCGCAGCAGGTGAAGTGCCGGTAGGGGCAGTATTGATCAAAGACGAACAACTGCTGGCCGAAGCCTGGAATCAACCCATCGCTCATCATGACCCGACCGCACATGCCGAGATCCTCGCACTGCGCCAGGCGGCCAGCACATTGGCAAATTATCGACTGCCCGGCACCACACTATACTGTACACTTGAGCCCTGTAGTATGTGTGCCGGCGCCATCATCCTGGCACGAATACAGCGCGTGGTATTCGCCACCCCTGACCCGCGCACCGGTGCCGCCGGATCAATTTGTAATCTACTGCAATCGAAAGACCTCAATCACCATTGCGATCTCAGCGTTGGGATTCTGGAACAACAAAGTGCCATGCTGTTACGTACTTTCTTCAACAGCAGACGTAGCAAAGTCAGGCACACAAAAAAGCGGGGTTCTTACCACTTTGCCCCTAAGTCAGTTTGATATTGGCGCATTCCGGGTATACTTTACCATCATCGGGGAAGACAAAATCCGGTAATAACCCCGAATTCGCCGCACGTAGCGGACCGCTTGACGGGCGCGATCTATTCTCTGTGGCCCCACGGGTTCCGGCACAGAGATTTGCGGCTTTAACAGCTCATCGCGGATCACCACCCAATAATTGGGATTGCGGCCCTTGGTTGTTGCCCTACTCCTCGCTTCGAGGATATTTTTCATACCATAGTTATAGGCTGCCAAGGCTGCCCAGCGTCTGTCTACAAGGGACATCTTCGCCGGTAATCGTGCAATCAACTGACGCAGATAACGTGCCCCACCCAGCACAGCTTGCCAGGGATCAAACGGATCTGCAACGGCGAACTGATTTGCTGCGCTACCGGTCAGCTGCATCAAGCCACGAGCTCCCGTACTGGAAACCGCCCGCGGGTCCCAGTGTGATTCCTGATAGGCCTGTGCGGCCAATAGTTTCCAATCCACCCCCGTCTGTGCCCCAGCCAATTGAAAGTCGCTCAACAACGCCGGAAGCCTGGCCACGACAGCACGATGAAAGGATCGTGTATCCACAAAATCAAAACGAACCGGCGCACCGAGTAGCCGATCCTGCAAGGCATCAAGCAAACCGCTGGCCACGGCACCGCGCAGGTAGCGGTCGACAACCTCCACGAAGGAATCTGATGCCATTTTCGGCATCACCCAGGCCCACTGCAGTGGTTGTGGTATCTCATAACCCACGGCCAGGAGCGGGTAAAGGAGCCGAACTTCATCCAACAAATTACGATCAACAATGGTCGTCTGTAACTGACCATTTACAACATCAAGTAGCAATTGTTTGTTGTCACTTTTTTTTGTTTCACGCCAACGCAGGTCCGGGAACCGCCCTTGCAACTGCAGCAAGTAGAAACTGGCAGCGCTATCACCAGACACAACAATATTCCGACCTACCAGATCCTCTGCCGTGCGTGGGCGCTGGCTACCACGCTGATAGACAACCTGCAGCTGGCTGGTCGCAAATACCATCGAATGCCGCAACGACCGACTCAACTGCGGATTAATCGTCAAATCAATCAGCCCCAGATGGGCCTGGCCTGTTCTCATTTGTTGCAATAAATGTGCTCGATTGCTGACCGGGATTTGTTCAACACGGGTCCCCAATGAGGCAGCCAATCCACTGCTCAAGCGGTCTTGCAATTCATACAAGCCCCGAGCAACGGGCTCTTCGAGGCTGGATTCGTAAGAGGTAACAACACGTAGCTTTGCACCCTGCCGCAGGTCTGACAGATCTGCCAAACGTGAAGGCAGATACCAAAACCAAACGCCAACTTCCAAAATTACCAGACCACAGAGCACAGCCACGATAAATGTTCGATGGGCTCGACAATAGGTAAGTATTTGGTCTTTTTCCATAAAACCCAACCCGTTCAACAACGACACCCTGTGCAGAAAATTGCTACTGCGAACTCCACTGAGCGTAACCGACACTGCAACACTGCAGCTCACACTAGGAGGCTGTCACGGACAGAGCAGGCAGGCTTGTGATTCGAATCGGGAGAGTTTACCATCCCGCCTGCGAAACGGGTTGATTCAATTGGAGAGGTACCGAAGCGGTCATAACGGCGCGGACTCGAAATCCGTTGGGGGCGCAAGCCCCACGTGGGTTCGAATCCCACCCTCTCCGCCAATTTAATAAATAATAATATCAATTAGGAAAATGTTCGCAATATCGACGGTCGCTGCCCCACAATCCGGCGATAGTTTCCGGACCACCTTTGCCGCAGTGGCCAAGATGCAAAAGCTGCGATATCCCCAACCTTTTGGAAGCGAATAATATGGTGGTCATCAATCATATCAAAAGGGCATTGCTGGTGCGCAGGTCCTGAATTTTTAACTTTGGATATATGGTGTATACTGTTGATGTATATAGCATTGGAGGTGCACCATGGTACGAACACAGATATATCTGACGGAACATCAGCGGAACGAACTGTCAAGAATTGCGAAAACCACTGGACGGAAACAAAGCGAACTGATTCGGCAGGCGGTTGATCAGATGATTGATCAACTGGGTCATCATCAGCGTGAGGCGGTGTTGCGCGAAGCGGCCGGAATTTGGAGAAATCGTACAGATATACAGGATTTCAACACCATACGGGCCGCATGGGACAGACCCGATTCATGACTAAGCCGATCCTTCTCGACACGGATGTTCTAATTGACTTTTTTCGCGGATACCACAAAGCAGTCACCTTTATCAATACCCACGCGGATCGGGTCATCATGTCTTCTATCGTTGTTGCGGAGTTGTTTTCCGGTGTAAAAGGCAGTGCTGAACAGGCGATTCTGGAGAACTTTATTTCCCTTTTTCGTGTTGTACCCGTCAGTGCCGTAATTGCCATGGATGGAGGGCTTTACAAGCGCGATTACGGCAAATCACACGGTGTCGGACTGGCAGATGCCATTCTGGCTGCTACGGCCAAAACCGAACATGCAAGAATGGCGACGCTCAACACAAAGCATTACCCGATGTTGAAGAACCTCTCACCAGCTTATAGGAAGTGAAATTATGTTTGATGAAGGCGTAAAAAGGCCGTCCATGGTCTTTTACGCCACGGAAAGCAGCAAATCGGCAGGACAGCCTATTTGGACGTACACAGTGCACCCGCAGGGCCGGGGGTTAAGTACGGCCCCTGTATCAAAAGTACAACAAATACGATTATAATTTCCATATGATATCAATAGCTTGTGTTGTAGGCCATCAATTTGATGCAAATAGAAATAGTGTTCTATACTTGCCACGCCATCCACATAACGGCTTGTGTAGGAGCCTGTTATGAATATTGCGCTCTCAGCAGATGAAGCATTGATCAAATCTTCCAAAGATGCGGCGCATGATCGTTATGCCGACAACCCTGAAGGTAAGCGGAAGCCCGGTCTGTTGGCTGGAAAGCTTATGGTGCTGGAAGATTCGATGGAGAAGAATTCGGACATCAATAAGATATTTTATGGCAAGTAAGACGTTAGAGTTTTGAACAAACGGGGCAAAAAATCCGAACGCCGTCCATGGTCATGTCTGGAAGGTTGGCGACGTGTATGGATACGACAATGCTCTTTTGTTCTACAATTGAGCAAGCTGGTTTATACCCAATTGTTATCCTTAAGGATGGGCACTCTTTTGTTGGTGTTTGGTTGCAGCCGGACAGTTTTCGATCTGTTGTGACAGATGACGTTACCGCTCTAAGAAAACGTATATCCTTGAATGAACTGATTGTTTTTGAAACAACGCTCATCACTCAAAGCCCCGTACTCCCATTTTCTGCTGCAATTGAGAATGGTAAGAAGCAATTGGTTGAAGAAGTTGAGGCTGATTTCGTTTGCGCTATTGATATACTCTCTATGCTGAAAAATGCACTTTTTGAATTTTACAACCTACTGAATATAAGTGGGTTTTTAATTCATTACCGAGGTATTCTTCAGCAC
>DRJH01000194.1 GCA_011052285.1 Gammaproteobacteria bacterium | reverse complement strand
CTGGAAGGGGTCAGGAAAAAACCGAAACCAACAGTAAAAGCGGAATCGAGAGTCGAATCCACCGATACAAAACAGGATCCTGACCATCCCTCCAAGCCTGAAGAACCCCAAGAACAGAACCCGGTCTCTTCCTCTTCACAGGGCAGCTGTGAGAAGGCCCCGTCCCCACAAGGGAAATTAATCCTCGATGCTACGGTAGCCCCCCAGGCTATCCGCTATCCAACCGACTTGAGTTTACTGAATGAAGCCCGACAATTCAGTGAGCAGATCATTGATCGACTCTATCAAGCGTCCAGTATTCAGTTTTCAGTAAAATCAGAGATAATTTGAACACTGATACAGGTTATTAACAACTCCTTTCAACCTGATACTAACTGCATTTCTCCGGCACTCACTCTGAGCATCTAAATAATTTAGATAAGCTCGACTAAGCCATGTTGCCTAAATATTCGCAGTGTTCGGGTGACATCATGCCTGATTTGCTTCGCCTGATTTGGGTAAGCTGCGGCCAGATAATTCTGGATTTGTGCAATAGTCCTTTCCCCATCACTAAGTTCCCAGATGAGCAAGCCGGAGCCATCAAGCTTAATGCTGCGCCCTGACCGCATATTTGTCAGGCGGCCCACCCCTTTGGATGTTTTCAGTTTCCAGCCTTTTCGTTTGTGTGGAACTACGCCATTGAAGTGTCCTATGTGTTTTTTGGCGAGTTCGGCTAGCTGTATAAAAGAATGCGGCAGTTCTGCAAAAGTTTCGATCTGGTCGACAAATTGAGCACGTAAGGGTTCATTTTTCCATTTCATATATCGTTCGAGCAGAGTATCATCCTGATCAAGTTTTTTCAGGTACCTGGCCAGATCGGCAGGGCTATTGAAGTCGTTTATATCGATATAGCAATCATGGCCGGGTGCATAGTCAGAAATGTTTGGTGCACCCAGATAAACCGGTATTGTTCCAACCAGTAGCGGGTCATAGAATTTCTCAGTGACGTAGTCCGGCGAGATTGAATTTTCAAATGCTATAGCAAACTTATACCGGCTTAGTACTTCAATCTTTGATTTCGCACCGGCATCATTTCCGATGGTACGGTTTTTCATAAATCGTCCATAGTGGTGGACGTCAATGTGGTGGCTGAGCTCTGTTAGATATTCCAGTCGCTGGCTTTGGTTATTAACACTGCTGATGAACGATGCGATGACGCAAGAATTCTCTTTGGTCTGAGAGGATTGTGCTATTTTTTCATATAGATCAGGGCCATAGTTTCTGCAGTAGGGTATCCAGATATCGGCACTCCTTTGGTAAGTCATTTTAAGGTCATATACGTCATCGTTGATATTTGGATAATTGGTATCTGACTCGATGCTCCATGAAACCCAGAGTTGTCCGGGAGGCTTGTTCTGTAGCTGATTATGACGATCTACATTCTGAGGTGTGTGTATTACTAAAACATCGGCTACAGACGCCAGGCTGCGGTCTTCTGAAAATATCACGCCGGGAACATGGTAATTCTCGAGGTCGAGCGATCCGCCAAACATTCTGTTGAAAAATACAATCAGAACATCACAGCTGCAGGAACAGACAGTTGAACTGTCCGCGATACTGCTTTCCTGAAAGTCATGTTCTCGCAAGAATTTATCGAGCTGACTTGAGCTTCTTATGCATAATCAGGTGCCGGGTTAATGGAGGCTGTGGACAAAAGGATGAGGGCCGGGATCAGAATTTTGAAGAGTTTCATGTATAACATATTTTCTGATTATGCTCGCGGCATTCACTGGTAAACTGAAAATCACAATTTGGCTATGAAAGTAAACAAGACAGCATACTATCAGAGAATAAGGATGAAAGATGGAGATGTTATTTTGTACAGCACTAATGTTCTATTTCTTAAGGGTGCGCGTAACACATGAGAGAGAATATTGAAAATATCTTTTCTAACGACCTTCCGCAGTAGCGATGAGTACCGGCTGGCCAACCTGGAAACGGTAATCAGTCATATCTCTGCAGAATTCCCTGACTGGGAGATCGTGGTCGTAGAGCAGGATAAAAAATGCACGCTTGCCAGGCACCCTCTGGCAAAAAAAATAAATTATATAGATGCCTGTAACCCCGGACTCTTTAACAAGTCATGGGGTATGAATGTTGCGTTCAGACATAGCAGTGGTGACATTCTGGTGGTTAGTGACGCAGATATGATTGTGTCGGCAGATGACTTGCAACGGGCGGTCAGAACCTGTGAGAAAGAGTTGGATGCTGTAAGGCCTTATGGCAGACTTATTGACATGACTGCAAGCGAAACAGAAGACTATTTGCAAGGGGGAAAGCTCCCAGATGTACCTGAAAAGACTCGTGGTTATGATCGTGGCCACGCGTCTGAGGCACTCTGCATGGCAGGAGGTATCTATATACTCACGCGAGAGTTCTTTGTCCGTGTCGGTGGCATGGATGAGCGCTTTTACGGCTGGGGTGGAGAAGACGATGCGATGTCGATCAAGCTTCAGAGCATGAGTCCAAAAGTGGCCATTGCAAGAATGGCAAAAGCCTGGCACCTCTGGCACCCAGGAGATAACTGTTACTCCCATGATCACTATCAGAAGAACAGGCAACTATTGCAGCAGTATAAATTATTGAGCAAGGACGAACTTTTGGAACTGTGTCGACAGCTGGCCAAGACCATTGGCAATGGGAGCATTACGCGTTTGTCCCAGAAGAAAAGATGAATAGCCTCGACCACTGTGCCCTGGCTGGTGGCGGACGAGGCCCCGGCCGGGAGTGCGTAAAACCCGATGCACAGGATGATCAACCACTGTGCAAGAATGCTGGTTCGCTCTGATGATCTCATTTTGTTACCGCCCCCATCCCCTGACTCCATAGATTATGCCACCGACTGGCGCTACTTATGAAATGATCAGGGCTTTTTCAACAACCTGATGGCATCAATCCGGAATACCTCACTCCGGACAGCATGGCCATTTCGCGATGCCAGGTGGCCAGGTCTTCCTTGTTGAACTGATTGAGCCGCTTGTGCCCACAGGCACGAGCCATCACCGCCATGAGCTCGGTCGCGGCGTCAAAAAAGTTTTGCAGGCGCATTGCCGCAATCCGGACATCCAGATTTTTCCTCAATTCCGGTTTTTGTGTGGCTATGCCTGCCGGGCAATTATTGGTATTGCATATTCTCGCTGCAACACAGCCTATCGCCTGCATCGCACTGTTAGAAACTGCCACACCGTCAGCGCCCAGGGCGAGAGCCTTGACAAAATCGATCGGCATGCGCAGTCCACCGGTTATGATGAGTGTAGTGTGTCCACTGGCACCTTGTTGATCCAGATAATACCGGGCACGAGCCAGAGCGGGTATGGTAGGCACACTGATATGATCACGAAAAATCTGCGGTGTGGCACCCGTTCCGCCTCCACGACCATCAAGAATAATGTAATCAGCCGTCGCGTCCAACGCAAACTGGATATCCCTTTCGATGTGATTGGCACTAAGTTTGAAGCCAATAGGGATGCCACCGGTTAACTCTCTCACGCGGTCGGCAAATCGCCTGAAATCATCGACAGATGACAAATCCTTGAATGTGGGTGGTGAAATCGCAGGCTGCCCTTCGGGAATATTTCTTACCTTGGATATTTTTCCGATATTTTTATTGCCCGGAAGATGGCCACCTGTGCCCGTTTTAGCACCTTGCCCCCCTTTGAAATGAAAGGCCTGCACCTGGCTCAGCAAGCTTTCTTTGTAACCAAACTTGGCGCTGGCCAGTTCATAAAAATAGTGGGAATTTTCTGCCTGCTCTTCAGGCAGCATGCCTCCCTCCCCGGAACAAATGCCGGTTCCCGCCAGTTCCGCCCCTCTGGCCAGGGCGACCTTGGCTTCCTCAGACAAGGAGCCAAAACTCATGTCGGATACAAAAAGAGGAATCTTCAGGGTCAGTGGCCTTTTTGCACCAGGCCCGATTACCAACTCGGTGGCAACAGGCTGATCTTCCATAAGAGGCTTGGTGGCCATTTGCGCGACCATGAGCTGGATATCATCCCAATGTGGGAGTTGATGACGTGGTACGCCCATCGAGGTCATTGGGCCATGATGGCCAACTTTTGCTAATCCCTCTGTAGCCAATTGATGAATAAGCGCTACGGTAGGCTCTTCCGGTGTGGCAATGGCCACAGGTGGCTCACCGGGCTGGCTTGCCACGCCTGGACCTTCCTGGCCAATTTGCTGTTGTGAAAACTGTTTGTGACTACCGTCGCAAAATGGTGGATTTTTTGTGTGTTTGCACATACAAAGATAGCCCTCCTCTTGCTCCACGGTAAACAGGAGCGGCTGGAACGAAGTACCCGCATGAGAGCCATCACAAAAGGGCTGCTGCCCGGATCTGCCGCAGGTACAAAAATGATAGTCTTGTCCCTTGTTCAGGACCACCCGCTTTGGTTTATTATCAACAACTATAGGTTTGGTCATGCTTTAGCTCCTTGTAATCGTTCTCGTGGTTCCGGAAGATGCGTTAGTTCATATTGGATCAGATAAAAATCACCAAAGCACATCATTTCAAGACCCATCAGGAGGCTGTCCGAAAATAGGAACCATAGCGAAGAAAAGTGGATTTGATGTAAATACTTGTGGTATTTAGCAGCGTAGGGGGAAATCGAGCCAAAGACCGTATTTGCGCAGTAGGTTGTCTTTTCTCGCACTGCCTCATGGCCCCATTCTTAAGCTGCCGTCAAATTTACCGCACAGTATTTCACCTCGGCTATTTTTGCGACCGGGTCCAGGGCTGAGTTGGTAAGGATATTGGCTGCGGCCTCGTGGTAGCAAAACGGCATGAACACGGAACCCGCCATTGAGCTTTCAGCACTGCGGGCATGCAGGGTGATGGCTCCGCGCCGCGTGGTCAGCCGTAGTGAACCACCATCGGGGATACCCAAATTCTGCAGGTCCGCCGGGTTTACCGCCACCCAAGGTTCTGGTTCCAACTCATTGAGTACATACGAACGGCGGGTCATGCTGCCGGTATGCCAGTGTTCAAGTTGACGGCCGGTGATCAACACCCAAGGGTAGTCCCGATTCGGCAGTTCATCCGGCAACACAATGGCAGCAGGGAATAATTTTGCCTTACCATCAGCGGTTGGAAAACCATGATCAAATAGCACCGCAGTACCCGGATCACCTTCATGTCGACAGGGATAAGTCACACTCTCGTGTTGCAGCCGCTGCCAGGTAATGCCGGCGATCGAATCCATACACTGGCGCATTTCATTGAAGACGTTCTCTGCGGTTAGCTCCGGCCAGTCCAGGCCCAAACGGCGCGCCAGTTGCTGGATGATCCAAAGGTCGGGTCTGGCCTCACCGGGTGGGTCAATGGCCTGACGACCTAGCTGTACGGTGCGGTCAGAATTGATAAAAGTGCCGGTTTTCTCGGCAAAGGCCGTGGCAG
>DRJH01000193.1 GCA_011052285.1 Gammaproteobacteria bacterium | reverse complement strand
CATTGTAGCATTGTAGCATTGTAGCATTGTAGCATTGTAGCATTGTCGTAATGCAAGACCTGACCCCACGTCTTTTTATAAAATATCACCTTCAATTATAATCAGCGTTCAAACCAAACAAGCTTTCCCGATCAAGCACGCCTTTATTGACCAGAGTCGTTGTTACCAATCGCGGTGATACTCCGAAGATTGCTGCTGCATCCTGGATTGCATCGTCATCCGCCGTGTGATCCCCAATGGTCGCCATGAGCCCGTCAAACGGACATAGCAACGCTTGAGCAAATGCACGCTGAAATTTCTGACGCACTGTTTTTGCTGATGTTGCTGGTAAAAACCTGTCTTCAGGCTTGCTATAAAAGTGATCGCCAATAATTCGGGCCAGCCCGAATCGACGGCTGGTATCCCGTTTTTTATCCAAAATAATGGCTATAGAGTCATGCGCTTCTCCATTTCTGAATCCTGCGGACATGGGTGTGTGATGGATTGCATCCTGCGATTCCAGTAATGTCGGATCCATTGCCACGATCCCGGCAAAGGCTTGTGCTGAAATCGGTTCATCAGGCGCAAGACTCCACTCACTACGCGCCTGTTTTGCCACTGCATCAGCAATCTGCCATGGTTGCAACTCAAGCTTTTTATGATTGTGCTGCATGCCTGTTCGTATCTTTGCGCTCGCAGGAATGGTAATGGGCTGAGCCAATGGTTTGCCGTGGGCTACCAACGCATCCATATTGGCTACTGCATCAGGCCCACAGGCAGCAGCCATTTCTTCAATAGCGCCGCGCCCATGCTTCCCGGACAAATCATCCAGTTTCTCCATAAGTGACTCAGAGCATTCATCGGCATCAAAACCCAACAAAGCTTCCAGTTTACGGTAAGCAGCAAGCGCAGGAGTATGACGCTCATGCTGGATTTCACGCCACAGTGTGATAAGTGCGGCATTGCAAAGACCACTAGCCTCCAGCCGAGCTATAACCGATTCAATAAACTGATCCACGCTTGATTCAAAATCGACAATGGGTATCATTCTACTGACATCACGCAAATAACGAACTGGAAAATTGAAGTGTTCTGTAACTTTCAAATCGAGATGCATGGTCTCCCCATCGCCGCAAAAAAACAGGTTCGGCCACACATGGCCACCACCGGCAGCCGCCAAACAATGGCTCATACGCCAATCCAAATCAGCATGTGACGGCTCAGCCTCCCAGCGCAAACGCCACCAATTTCCAGCCAGCCACAAGGCCAGCGTATTCGCTGAAACACGCATCCGCTGGCGCACGGTTCTGGCTCTTAAATCTTCAAGCTCTGTCAAATAGATATCACCAACACGCAGCCCCACTTCAGCGGCAGTACATCGATCCTCATCATTGCCAAATTCCTCTGATAACCAGTCAAAATCGAAAGAAAACAGTTCTTTCATCATTGATTCCACCATTGTAACACCACAGCGCGGAACGGATCATTTCCTGGCAGGGGATAGCCGTGATATGTACCCGTTTCTGCATTTTCCAATTGCGCCTCAAGAGGCTCCCCTTTAGCAGTCACCGACCAGATATTTTGAGGAAACCCATGGTTTTGCCGTTTGCTCACCAACCCTTTTTGTAGACCTTTTTTCAAAAGCCGCAAGGCCTTCCCTTTGGAAAAAATAGCAACATCATCACAGCATGCCTTGTCCATGCGTGGTGAAGACGGCGGCGTCAGATCAAAGTCACCCGGATTCCGTTTATGCTCAGGATTTCCGCCATAGCGCACCTTGCTGATCAAATCCATCAATGAATCACTGTTTGCTGACGATGCGATCCGCCGCTTTGGATTGTAGCTCCGTCTAGTCTGCATTCTCATTACCTCCAGCACCAAGCCCGATATATACCCATCATCTATGCTCACAGAAAAGCCAAGAATACCACATATCTACACAGACCTCATATACACCCACAAATACATCAGTGGTAATTGTCTTTAACCCGGATTATTCATGAATACTGCTGCGTCCTCGCTGGTTCATTCGTCCGCAACGAATCTTTTCTCAATCTTTCGTAAGCATAGCTACGGTTTCAAAAGCTTGATCCCGTGTTCTTCAGCTAGCGCGTCCTTCAACATAGTCAGCGCTAAGCTTCATCGGGCTCTTTCCCTTCCACCAGCTCAGCGGGAACGATCAGATTCCATCGACGTACCAACACGCCGCCGCGTTGATCCCTGACAAGATACAGCGGTGCCCGCGGCACCTGTTGTTCTATAACAGTGAGGTCGTCATCACTGACAAAGAATGTTGTGCGATAGGTCTCCAGAAACCAACCGACAACGGCCCACAATAGCTTTTGCCTAAGAACACCGAGGAGTTCGAAGAGCAACGGTAACTCCAACACGGAAAATCCTGCCGTCGACTCCACGAACTCCGCAAGCCCGCCCACCAGATCCGGACGGCGGAAACCATCGATGAGTGTGCGTTCCGGTCCGGTAACGCGCAGTTCACGATCAAGTCGATGCAAGGTACGCGTGCCCAATTCAATCGCCTGTTGGCGCACCAATGGCTGCGGATGGGACAGGAAGCGCAATTCGAGACCATCCAGTGCAAACGGTTGCGAACGCCGGGCGCTGTACGCCGTACATAGGCGCCACTCGGAATGTGCAGCGCCCAGTAATTCAAGGGCCGAGTGGTGGGAAAATATCGCATCCGGTCTAAGCGCAGCGGCTACGAGAAAGCGATCCGGTTGAAAATTCGCGGACTCTACACCGGGAGGTACCGAAGCATAGACCCCGCGCGCCAGCTTTTTCAGTTTGCCTCGGCCAGCCGCATAGCCCAGACGCTCCAGGGTCGCCTTGCGGCCACCGAACGGTGCCAAAATCCGTGCGGCTTCATCAAGATTGAAGACACGATGCGTCTGCAGGAATGTGCTGGTATTCATGAGCCGGTAGATTACTTGCCAATATTTACGGATATTGGGGATATTTT
>DRJH01000192.1 GCA_011052285.1 Gammaproteobacteria bacterium | reverse complement strand
GATCTCTTAAGGCACGTCGAAGACTACGACGTTGATAGGCAGGGTGTGGAAGCGCAGTAATGTGTGAAGCTAACCTGTACTAATAGGCCGTGAGGCTTGATCATATAACACCCAAGTATTTATGGTGTATATGTACTGAAGTATGTTGTAACAATGCAGGATGTAATCGTACACCGACGGTATTAACTATCCTTATTCGTGCTGACGCGAAGCGCCGGCACAACCAGCTTGCCTGGTGGCAATAGCGAGTGGGTACCACCCGATCCCATCCCGAACTCGGAAGTGAAAACGCTCAGCGCCGATGATAGTGTGGGGTCTCCCTATGTGAAAGTAGGACACTGCCAGGCATTTATTCTAAAACCCCGACAGGTCACTGTCGGGGTTTTTCTTTGTCTAATCCATTTTTACTGATATGCCACCGTGTTGTCTACGACGGCAGGCTGTTTCATCCAGGTCAATATTCTGTACGTTTGATTCTGTACGTTTGATTGGGTAACTGATAATACGGTATAGTCTCTCTCCGTGTTGTTGTAATGATCTGAGCGTATTCGTGAATGTCCAAACTTGATCGACAAAATTTGATCGACAAACAGAGTCTGCCGGGATGAAACGTCGCGGCTTTATTCGAAACAGCCTACTAAGTGCGGCTGCGCTCGCGGTGGGACGAACAAATTCTGCTGAGGCGGCCTCCGGTGTTCTGCAAATCCCGGAATGGACTAAACGGCTTGGCTCCGGGGTTGGCACCGAGGCTTATGGCAAGCCTTCTATTTTTGAGAGAAATGTCATACGGCGATTCCTGCCCTTGATCCAACCCACGCGTGAGGCCTCGATCAGTTTTTGCCCATTACAGGATCTGCACGGCACCATTACCCCCAATGGCCTGTTTTTTGAACGACATCATGCGGGAACACCGAAAATCGACCCTGATGTTCATTTGTTGGTTATTCATGGAATGGTCGACAAACCGTTGAAGTTTACTGCCAACGATCTTATGCGTTTCCCCTCGATTAGTCGTATACACTTTGTCGAGTGTGCAGGTAATGGTGCGCTGGAACAGCACGGTGCGTCGCACAATGCCTTGCAATTTACCCATGGCATGCTCAGTTGTGCACAGTGGACCGGCGTCCCGCTGCGTTTATTGTTGGAAGAGGCGGGTGTCCGCAATGGGGCGAAATGGTTACTGTCTGAGGGTGCCGACGCGGTTGCCCTGGCGCGTAGCTTTCCACTGGATAAAGCCATGGATGATGCGATGATCGCCTATGCCCAAAATGGTGAGCAACTTCGCCCCGAGCAAGGTTATCCGCTGCGACTGATATTGCCCGGTTGGGAAGGTGTGGCCAATGTGAAGTGGCTACGCCGCCTGGAAGTGGGCGATCGCCCGTGGCAGACACGCGAGGAGACCTCCACTTATACCGATCTACTGCCTTCAGGGAAGGCACGACAATTTACCTTTATTCAGGAGGCAAAATCAGTCATTACTTCTCCCTGTCCCGAGCGCCCTATGCCGGGCAAGGGATATTTCTCCATCGAAGGGCTGGCCTGGTCCGGTGAGGGCAAGATCAAGCGTGTCGATGTCTCTTTTGATGGTGGACGCAACTGGCAGCAGGCTCGTATCAAAGGTCCCGTACTCGACAAAGCATTAACCCGTTTCCAGATCGACTGGCAATGGAATGGTCAGCAGGCCTTGCTGCAAAGTCGTGTTACCGATGAAACCCGTTATGTACAGCCAAGCTACAAGCAACTGCGCAAGGTGCGCGGTACGGACTCCGTCTACCATAATAATGCTATTCAAACCTGGCTGGTACACCCCAGCGGCGAGGTGGAAAATGTCCAGATCGGTTAAGACTGCTGCCACATTGTTGTTGGGTTTGTTGATTGCCTATGCAAGCGGCCAGCGATCGATGGCGCAAACTTATGGACTGGGCAGTCCAACGAACGGAAAGGAAATTGCTGCCTGGAACATCGATGTTGGTCCCGATGGAGTCGGTCTACCCATTGGACAGGGTACATCCCAGACCGGCGAACCGGTATTTCTTGAAAAATGCGCAGTTTGCCATGGTGATTTTGGCGAGGGGGTTGGTCGCTTTCGGGCACTGATCGGTGAGAAATCATCACTGACTTCCGATCGCCCAATCAAATCAGTCGGCGGCTATTGGCCATATGCTACAACCCTGTGGGACTACATCAACCGCGCAATGCCTTTTGGTAACGCGCAATCACTGACGAGCGACGAAGTCTATGCTGTGTCTGCTTACATCCTGGCAATGAACGATATCATTACAGAAGACGAGGTAATGAACGCACAAACACTACCCAAGGTTAAAATGCCAAACCGCGATGGCTTTATCTTTGCTAGAGGGACGGATATCAAAGCGATTACCTGCATGAAGAACTGTGTAGATAAAGTCACAATCACCAGCCGGGCATTAGGCAATAAAGGAGTCCCTGCTAAGCCATAGTAAGTCGGGGGCTTCTTGCAAAACTCATGAGCGGCGATTTGCTGCCTCACTTCGGTTCGTTTCCAAGCTGAAATTTTGCTCCATGGAACTGCCATGACCCAAGACGAGTTTGCAGTGAACTATTACTTGCGTATGCTGTCTGAGCTGCGTTATACAAGTGGATTTCCGTAGTTAATTCTCTGTTCTCGGGCAGCCTCCTGGGGAACTTCTTAGGGAGATCAAGCCATGTTTTTGAGTAAAAATTTCAGTCGTCTCGTCCTGTTCGGGATTTTGGCTTTGTTGGTTTTGCCAAATGTCATGGCTGCCGGGATTACCAAAAGCCCAAATGACCGGCGTCTTTACAGTAGTTTGCAACTGGGCAATGGTCTGCAGGTATTGCTGATATCGGATCCAAAGACCGATAAGTCAGCGGCTGCACTGGATGTGGGAATTGGCAGTAATAGCGACTCGGAACGGTGGCCAGGGTTGGCCCACTTTCTTGAACATATGCTGTTTCTTGGGACCCGAAAGTTTCCCGAGACGGGCGAATACCAGGCTTTCATCAGCCGTCATGGTGGCTCCGACAACGCCTATACCAGTGCTACCGACACCAATTACTTTTTTGACATCAACCCGGATTTTCTGCATCCGGCACTCGATCGCTTCAGCCAGTTTTTTATTGCACCCTTGTTTACGGAAAAATTTGTGGAGCGTGAAAAAAATGCGATCAATTCCGAGTTTCAAAGCCGCAGACAAAGTGCTGGCAGACGGCGCATGAGTGCTGTGCGACAGGTCATGAATCCAGCACATCCATGGTCAAAGTTCTCGGTCGGCAATCTCAAGACCCTGGCGGACAAACCGGATGAGACAGCCAGGCAGGCGCTCCTGCGATTTTATCAACGACATTATTCGGCTAATCGCATGACCTTGGTGGTTCTGGGCAGGGAAAAAATCCCGGTCCTAAAATCCTGGGTTCAGCAATTATTTGGTGATATACCCAACAACAAGGTTGGTCGTCCCGTGATCTCTGTTCCCCTATTTACCCCGAAAACGCTGCCTTTGCGACTACAGATACAGGCCCTGCGGGATGAGCGGTCCTTGTCGGTG
>DRJH01000191.1 GCA_011052285.1 Gammaproteobacteria bacterium | reverse complement strand
ATTCTCCAGGCGGTGGATTCGCTCAGTGCGGGTGGTTCGACCAATGGTGGAGCCGGCATTCGCCTGGCCTACAGGCTGGCCAGAAAAGCGTATATCGAAGGTGGCATTAATCGCATCATGCTGGCGACCGATGGAGATTTCAATATTGGCACTACGAATTTTTCCTCACTCAAGCAACTGGTAGAAAGAGAAAGGGAAAGCGGCATTTCATTGACTACACTGGGATTTGGTAGTGGCAACTACAACGATCGCCTGATGGAGCAATTGGCGGATGTTGGTAATGGTAATTTTGCCTATATCGACACTCTTAATGAAGCACAGAAAGTACTGGTGGACCAGATGAGCTCCACACTCAACACGGTGGCTAGTGATGTCAAAATCCAGATTGAGTTTAACCCGGCATTAGTCGCGGAGTATCGTCTTCTTGGTTATGAAAATCGCCTGCTCAAACGCGAGGATTTTAATAACGACAAAGTCGATGCGGGCGAAATCGGTGCTGGCCGTACGGTGACGGCCTTATACGAAATCAGCCTGGTGGGTGGTACCGATCAGGCTATGGACCCACTGCGTTACGGGCAGAAGAAAAGGGCAGGTGGGTACAATAATGAACTGGCCCTATTGAGATTACGTTACAAGTCAGCCGATGGTGGTGCCAGTAAATTGATTGAGCAGCCGATTATGAAGACCGACATGGCAGCAGATCTAGCCTCGACCACCGATCGCTACCGTTTTTCCGCCGCAGTGGCCGCTTTCGGCCAGATGCTGCGAGGGGGAACCTGGCTCGGTCAATTCAGTTATGACCAGATTATGATGTTGGCCCGCAAGGCCCGCGGTGAAGATGCCTTCGGTTATCGGGGGAAATTTCTCGGCTTGGTGAATTTGGCTAAATCCCTGTCAGCCCAATATCGCGTACTACGTTAAACTGTGACAGGCGCTGAACTGAGCTATTGGCCAAGCCTCCTAGGCCTTCGTTTTTTCAATATAGTTATTCGTAGAAATGGTATTACCCAGGAAAATTATTGACAGAACTATTGCCTGATCACCGCAGTGCCACGTAAGCTTGGTTCATGAGCCAGGAGCGGATCAGTGATGAAGCATTGATGCATGGTTATTCTCAAGGTGATGCCGGTGCCTTCGAAACATTGTATCGGCGTCACAACGGTGCGCTGTACCGCTACATTCTACGCCAGTGCCTTGATCGTAATACAGCGGATGAGATTTATCAGGATGTCTGGTTGAGGTTGATCAATGCACGCCGGCGCTACCGCAGCAGCGCGCGTTTTGCAACCTACCTTTACCACATCGCACACAATCGAATGGTTGACTATTTCCGACGTAACAGTAGCCGACAAGCAGTAACTGATCTACCGCTGGAAAATGATCATACGCTTAAGACGGCTTGGGCAGTGAGCACGCCCCGACCCGAGGTTGAGCTTGCGCGAAAACAAGAGGTACAAACCGTGCTGGAGCTGATTGAGCAGCTTCCATCAGTACAGCGTGAAGTCTTTCTGTTGCGTGAGGAGGCTGGTATGAGCTTGCAGGAAATCGCAAAAGTGACCGGGGTGGGCAGGGAAACGGCGAAAAGTCGTTTGCGCTATGCGCTTAAGGCCTTGCGGGAAGGCTTGCAATGACAGAAACTGATCGCATAGACGAGATTATGGACTTTGAGGATGATTCGCTCTCGAAGCTGTACCGCGCTGCACCTAAAGAGCTGCCGGTCAAATCGCTTGATGACGCTATCCTGGCGGCATCCAGAAAGGCAGTACGATCACGACCACATAACATTGGGTTATTCAATAGCCACTGGTCGACTCGGTTTGCCGTGGCAGCCTCCATTGTTGTAGCCGTCATTCTCCTGCCAGATCTGTTACGGCAGTCACGAAAACAGGTAAATTTTCCCACTCCGGATCCTGTGCCGGCCCACGAAGTTGCCCCGATGCTTGATACTACCGGGGAGCAAACGCTGTTGGAGCCTTCCAGAACAGCAACTTCGCAACGAGAAATGCGCATCCCGGATCAACCAATCCGGAAGCAGTTCATGATCAAACCAGCTCCAGCCACCTTGGAGCGCAAAAAATTGGTGCCAGGGAGGCGCTTTTCGCTGAAAACTGCACCCAGGGCAGCGAGCGAAGCGCCAAACAGACCTGTGGTAAAGCAAAGCATGGGAAGAGCCGCACCGACAGCCCCATTGTTTCAAAATAACTACTCTACTTTTACCCGAAATCGTTCAGCTCCTCAATTGCGGCGTGTCGTACCGAGTACGGTCTCACCGATGGCCTCTCAGGAGACAAGAGTTTTCAGGGCACCGGTGCAACCAAAACCTGGAAAAAATGATTTGCCGAATATAAAAAACCGGCTCACAGCTATTCGACAGCTCATTAAAGCAGGTGAAGTCAAGGCCGCCAGGGGGCTTGTTAGACAATTAGTTACAGCTTATCCGGATTATCTGCTTCCAAAGGATGTGCAATTTCTGGTTCCACGATAAACTATGGCCCTGCAGGTATGTCATGCAGCCTCTAAAACAACGGTCACCCTGATTGCCGAGGATGGGGATCGATGGAATGTATCTCCACACCTGCTGCATCGTCTTGAGGAGAACAATGGCAAGGCAAAGCAGTCCGGCAAAATTATTGACTTTGTTCATAAATAATGGAGCAGCGTATGCATCAGGCACTACTATTGGTTGACGTTCAAAATGATTATTTTGAACAGGGCCGCATGGAACTGGTAGGTATGGATCCGGCTGCCGAGAACTGCCGGCGCATTCTACAATCATTTCGTCAGCGTCAGGCCCCACTATTTCATATTCAACATATCGCAAACTACCCACATGCACCATTTTTTAGCCCGGATACTGAAGGCGTAAAAACCCACAACAGCGTAGTACCTGAGCAAGGTGAGCCGCTGGTGATTAAACACTATCCCAATGCTTTTCGGGAGACTGCGTTGCACAGCTTGCTGAAAAATGCCCAAATTGAGGAAGTGGTCATCTGTGGTGCGATGAGCCATATGTGCATCGACACCACCACCCGTGCTGCATTTGATTTGGGTTACCGCTGCCAGGTGATCAGTGATGCCTGTGCAACCCGTGATCTGGTGTTCAACAACAGGACGATTAAGGCTGAGGACGTGCATGCCGCATTTATGTCTGCCCTGAGTGCGCCATTTGCCAGGGTTATGACAGCAGGGCAGTTTCTCAGTGAGCAATAAAAGGCTCGATACGCTGATCGCTTACATCCAAGTGCTGATACGTTATTTTGCTTGAGATTTCAGGACCACACATTCTGATAGGTGTAATGCTCCTTAGCGGTCAAATTTAGGACAGCAGCTATCGTTCTATAATTCTAGAAATAGCAATTGATAGATCATCCAAATTCCTTTATGCTCCACATAATGGAATTGCCTCTTGAACAAGCTGCTGAAATCTTGGCCCAGCTGGGTAACAAGACCCGGTTGCAGATCATCCGCCACCTTGTAAAGGCCGGTGAGGAGGGCGTGTCTGTGGGTGGTATCCAGACTGAGCTCGGAGTGCCTGCGTCGACCCTGTCCCACCATCTACGCTATCTCCGCCAAGTGGGGTTGATCAGCCAGCGCCGGGAGGGTACCGTGCTGCACTGTGCTATGAATTATCCGCTAATAGATGGCATTGTCGCTTTTCTGACCCACCAGTGCTGCATCAATAGTACAACGGGCAAGACAGCGGGGTAGTTTTTTTGTCCGTTATTACGAATATTCTAAAACTATGGAAATATCTACGAAAGTATTATCAAAATGTTCGATCATTACCGGTTGGCTCGGGCGAAGATTTACTCTGATCAGTAATGACGGAGTAGTGAGAGCCCTGTTGATGGGTTTTGTTATCCTGGCCATGCTTGACTTTGGTCAAGTGACCGACAGCTTGCGTTTTACGATAGCAGCATTTATAGAAATATTGCCTTTCCTATTGCTGGCCGTAATACTTGCTGCCGTGATCAAGGCTACGGGTTCGGACCAACTGATCGCAGGGGTTTTTTCCGGTCATTCGGCCAGGAGTATCGTGCTGGCTTCCCTGGCCGGGACACTCTCGCCATTCTGCTCCTGTGGTGTTGTGCCATTGATCGCCACCTTGCTGCGTTCCCGTGTGCCGCTGGCACCGGTTATGGCCTTTTGGATTGCGTCGCCGATCATGGACCCGGAAATGTTTGTGCTGACGGCTGCCGGAATCGGCCCCTCGTTTGCACTGGCCAAGACCCTGGCCACCTTCCTCATGGGAGTGATCGCTGGCTGGACAATTTATCTGTTTCGCCATAGCAACAGTTTTCAGCAACCTCTGCTGGCCGAGGTGAGCGGCTGCTGTAGCGCTTCGTCTGATGATCACGGGGTTGTCTGGGTATTCTGGAGAAAGGAAGATCGTAGGCAGTTATTTGTCGATGAAATACGCACCACGGGCTGGTTTCTCGGAAAATGGTTACTACTGGCATTTTTCCTGGAAAGTTTGATGGTCGTCTATGTGCCTGCCGGTTGGGTAGCCGGTGCCTTGGGTTCTGGAGCGTGGTACGAGATTCCGCTAGCCGCACTTGCTGGT
>DRJH01000190.1 GCA_011052285.1 Gammaproteobacteria bacterium | reverse complement strand
GTGTCACTCGTCCTTCTGGTTTCAGGGCTGGTATTTATCCTGTTTCTGGTACAACGCAGCTGGGGTCAGCTTGTTGAGCTTTTAAGGCAGGCGGATTGGCTGCTTTTAGTTGTGTCCATTTTTGTAGGTATAACGGGAACTCTGGCCAGCAGCATGTTGTTCAGAATGCTGCTGGAAAAACATGGGTTGCCTCTTCCTTCAGGTCTGGCGCACAGGATATTTTATTACGGGCAGGTCGCCAAGTATGTTCCCGGGAAAGTATGGGGCATCCTGTATCAGATAGCTGCTGTGGACAAGCAGGGGGCATCAGTTGGTGTGACCTCGACCAATTTGGATTTGATGCTTGTTTCCATTCTAACCAATGTCAGTATAGCGGTTGCACTACTCGTTGCCCCCGTGACTGTGCTGGGCTCGGTAGGGGTTTTGCTATTAGGAATACTGATGGCTCTGGTGGCCTCCGCTTCGCCCATCACGGGCGATCTATTGCGTCGCTTGATGCCAAAAACGTATGTGCAGGGGCCTGTACATTCACCACCAGACTGGACCGCACTGTTTTTTCGAATCAGCGCCTACTATGTAGTTGTGTTAATAACAGGCGTGCTGTCTTACTTCCTGATGATGAACGCAGTGTTTGGTCTCACGCTGCAGGAATCTACCAACTATATGGCGTACTTGCTCATTGCGTGGGTCGCTGGTGTTTTCGCTGTTCTGGTGCCCGCAGGCGTAGGTGTCCGGGAGCTGGTTTTCATCGGCTTTGGGACAACTATGATGGCTAACGTCTCAATCGAGTTATTAGGTTCTATCGCAGTTATATCCAGAATTTGGCAGATAACACAAGATCTAGTAGTGGCGGCTATCGTGTTGCTGGTAGAAGCAGTCAAGAATCGCCAATTTGAATAGATGATTCTGCGTTTCGAACCAGGTATTCACTGAGAGACTGGTTGACGTAGCGATGTAGAAAAAAATACTTTGTCCGCAATAATCTGTAGTCTGTCCATGATGACGTGAGTGCCTGTATCAGGGTCAAGAAGAATATCGGATACGTAATCCAGGAACGGGCGATAGCCAGTCGCGAAAATGATTAGATCAGGTTTGACCTGTTCCCCGCCTTGAAAATAAACCTGGCCATCACGAATTGAATGAACATCTCCGAATATCTTGACATCGCCACTGCGTAGCAGTTGGGTGGTTTGTCCGCCGTCCATCATTGATTTCCAGGTTGGAAAGCACGCGTTGCACCTGCCGATGAGAGATGCGCACAGGCTTTTTTTCTACGGTCAAATAGCAAAATATGTCCCGGGTAAGATTTGGGGGATTCTTTACCAGGCTACATCCGTAAACCAGAAAGGTGCATCGAGTAGTATTGCCGCAGCCAATCTGGATTTAATGGTTATCTCGATACTGTCGTATCTCTTTCTTGGAATGTCGTTGCTGGCAAGCAGTGTAAGCATGACGCTTGCTGCCACAGTCTTCTTGCTGGGTCTTTGTGTAACGATATTGGCATCCCGTTCAGCATTGTCCGGAAAACTGGTTGGCTGGGTGATGAGCAAGCTCGGCAGAAATCACGCAGCAGAATCCAGTTATACGAATCCGTCAGCGAACAAAGTGGCGCCGGTGATTTTATATTACTGCATAACATAGTTAACGGGTGTTCTGGCATATTCACCGTATGGTTCTGATGACTCTCGCGGGTGAGCCCATAACGAGGCTATTGTCCGGGATATCCCGGTTAACCAGACTATTTGCTCCAATTAGGCAGTTTTTTCCTATTCTTACGCCATGTAACACGGTCACATTGGCGCCGAGATAACTGCCATCTCCAATCATAATTCCGCCTTCCTTTGCTTCAAATCCCAATTTCTTTAAGGGGCTTTCTCCAGTATCAAAATGAGTAATAAGACAGGTGTTCATTGATATTGTTACTCTGTCCTCTATTATTATTTTTCTGTGGAGGTCCAGTAAAACGTTTCTTCCAATATGTGTTTGATTTCCTATAAACAGATTATTTCTATGCGTGTTGTGGAGAATTAAAGGGGTATATATTCTGCATTTCTTACCAATGTTGTTTTTTCCAAAACATAGCTTCAGAAAGAAAGGAGTTAAGAAAGGAAATAACAATAGTAATGACTTGTTTATTATCTCGATTAATACGTGTTTCTTTATAAGACGAAAAATTTTCATTCTAGTTCACAGCTGCTCCATAGCGCCAACTGATCGGTTCAGAAATGTATCTGTTATTATAGATAAGTCGAAATCCTGCCGTGCACGATCAAGATTTGGAAGAAAATCGGAAGGTGTGTAGTTCAGTGCGGCTTTAATTGCTTCGCAGTATGCCGAGGCAGCTGCTTCCCCGGCGATTACCCCAAACTTGTATGTACTATACAGGCGTGGCAGGTCGCCAACCGGCGTTGATACAATAGGGGTGCCCAGTTTTACGGCATCGGAAAAGATAACCGGAATACTTTCAATGCGTGAAGGAAGCAAGAGGTAGTCTGCCCAGCAGATAAGTGCAGATGCTTCTGGTTTTCCCAGGTAGCCACCCAGAGTCAGTGGTCTGCCTTCCGCTTTTAGCACTTCAACACGCAGTTTTACCGTATCAGCTAGCGGGCCACCGCCGAATATTCTGATTTCGGCCACTTTCAGCCAGTCAGCACTTGTAAGCCCGGAAAGAGCATCCAGCAACAAGTCTATGCCTTTGTTGGGGTGCCAGCGGCCGAGAAAGGCCAGCTTGTAGGGTGGTCTGGCTGATAGCTGCCCGGGGCTGGCGGCGTCTATTTGCCGGGTGCTGGGCAGAAAGTGACAGGCTTTTCCACTCAGTTTTTCAACTTCAAGGCCCAGTTGATACCCGTCAGCGTAGCAGCTGTTCGCATTTTTTAGCACGTTTCGAAGCAGAGAACGGACCACCGGTAGTTTCCCCAGGCTCCAGATATCGCTTCCCAATGCCCAGGTGCTAAAGGGTATGCCGTATTTTTTTGAGATCGAGTAAGCCCAGTACCCGGACGGGAGAACCCACAATGCGAAAACGTGGTCTGGTTGATCCTCTTTTACCAGCGACTCAAGAGCCTTTCCGCCGCGACGCAAGGTTAAAAGAATGGTTGCCCAGTCAGCGGGCCGTAACGGGCTGAGCAGGGAGAGTGGTAGCCTCGGTACAGCGAATCGCCGAATGGTCAGATTTCCTGAAGTGGACTGCTTACTAAAGCTGCCGGCAGCTACGACAGTGACGCGTGCTTTGGTAGCAAGCTCCTGTGCAAAATCCTTGACGAATCCGCCGGCCGCTTCACTGCCTGGAGTGCTATCGGGATAGGATGTGGTTACCAGGGCAATGTGTTGCATCATTCCTTGACCCACACCATTTTGTAGCTGTAGGGCATAAGCGCGTCATGCTTACTCAGTGCGGAACCAACCCGGGCCAGAATATTCGCTGTGAGTACAGCCAGGGGAAGAAGGATCACTGTTAGTCCCAGTATGTTTTTGCTGTTCAGCCAGTTGAGAACGGTTTTGCTCATAGCAATGTTGGCATTTAACGCGGCGCTTTCCAGCGGGTGCCCCAGCGCATGCTGTTCACTGATTTTATACCCGTTCCGCTTTGCGGCATTGATTAGGCCAAATCGTGTCCAGCGGTGGAAATCAAGCGGGGCATCGTGTATCGGGTACATAAAGGGCACCTGGATAACCAGGCTGCCGCCTGGTTTCAGGATACGATTTATCTCGGCCAGACAGCGATCCGAGTCAGGAATATGCTCAAGCACATCAAGTAAAAGGACATGATCCGAACAGCCATCAATCAGCGGTAATGATTGTGCGTCTGCAAAAAGATCGGGGTGGGTTTCATACCACTCAGTTGCGGTGGAGTAGTAATCGATGCCGATATACTGACAATCCGGAGGGAGATGCTTTTTCGGTTTGGCGTCGGCACAACCAATATCGATTACTACGCCTTTCAGACTACTGCAGCTTGATCGAAGGCCCCGATCCTCGCGGTAGAAAGCAAACCACTGGGGGTGTAGCGGCGTATTCCTGAGCAAAAGCGACAGAGTCTGTATTCCGGAGGCCATAGTGCGGGAAGGTTTCGGCATCCTTTAGCAAAAAATCAGGTATCGCTGTCAGGAGTGCGTCGCACGGTGCGGCGCATATCGTCATCTGCATTTTTATAGTGCAGGGAGGATATCTGTTCGGAGACTATTCCGATTAAAAAGGTAAATAATGCGGATAAAAACAAAATTGCGGACATATTGGTCAGCCGTTCCCAGAGGATGTAGGTATACGCGTAGTATCCTGAGCCAAGCAGGAACAGCGTCAGACTGATGGGAAGAAAGAACCGCATGGGTGAGAACAGGGCGCCGATTTTCAGAATAATAACCAGGAATCGAAAGCCATCCTTGAGTAGCTTGATGTGGCTTTTGCCTTCCCGTTCCGCCGCTACAATTGGAATATAGCCCACTGGCAAACCGGAGCGAAAGAAAGCCATGGTACTCGTTGTGGGGTATGAAAATCCATTTGGCAGCAGGTAGAGAAATTTTCTGAAATGACGCGTCCGTACCGCCCGGAAGCCCGATGTCAAATCGTGTATTTTGTACCCGGTCATAATAGAAGCAAGGCGGTTGTACAGCGAGTTAGCTATGCCTCTGCCAAGAGAGGCCTGCGATGTATCTTCGCGAGCGCCTACCACCATATCAAACCCCTGGTTGAGTTTATCCAGCAATCTCTGGATATCTTCCGGGCGGTGTTGGCCATCAGCGTCCATGAATACAATGGTCGCTGTCTGTGCCGCACGGGCTCCAGACTTGATAGCTGCACCGTTGCCCATGCTGTATGGGTGATTGATGAGGGTAACGCCGTTTTCGATGCAGACCTCGGCTGTGGTATCGGTGGAGCCATCATTCACGACAATGACGCCGGCCTGGGGATACAGTGACTTGAGCTTCTTCAGCAGCGGCCCGAGAGACGCAGACTCGTTCCTGGCGGGTATGACTATATCGAACTCAATATGCATGGTCCTCGGACATTGTTCAATTCAAGTTGCGTGGAATCATAGCGTAAAATCGGCTTAACGCCTAACGGGGTAACGCTGGAGCTGTTGGTACAGTTGCGGCTTCGGCATTTTCCTGTGCAGCTTTTATCAGCCGTTCCAGCCCGTCGATATCGCCTTTCCTTATGCCCTTGAGAAGGGGGTTTTTTACCCTTTCCTCCATGCCTCTGGCCTTGTACACGTAAGAGAGCGCCTCGTCGTACAGCCCGGCGCTCGACAGCCAGACCGCCTGAAGCAGGGGAATATCCAGAACAGCCATGTAGTCATT
>DRJH01000189.1 GCA_011052285.1 Gammaproteobacteria bacterium | reverse complement strand
TGCTCGCTCTCTCAACCAAAGTACGGCTACAGAGGATGTTTGCTGGCACAGTGAACGAGCCAAGGATCAGCTTGCTTCCCACTAAAAAGCTTCATGTATTGTAACTATTCAGCGTATTCATCTTTTGTCCCATTACGGCGTGTGTTCGTACTCGAATGCTCACATATGACCTATATGCTCACATTCTCCGTGCAAAAATGCCTGGTACTGAACCAAAATCTAAACACGCTGAATCGTTACCATGTATTGAGCATACCCCGGACCCGTTGCCAGTCAAAATCCGAACCCGGATCCGTCTTTCTGCCAGGTGCTATCTCACTATGCCCATACAGACACTCACCGTTCAAGTGCGGATAAAGACATTGAATATCCTGCAATAAGCCTTGCAGACTACGGTATTGCGACTCGGTGAAGCAGGTCCGGTCAGTGCCTTCAAACTCTATGCCGACCGAAAAGTCATTGACTACCTCCCGACCCCGGCAGCTCGAGACGCCGGCATGCCAGGCCCGATCCTTAATTGAAACAAACTGAATGATTTCTCCAGTACGACGGATCAGAAAATGGGCACTGACCTTCAGCGCATGGATTTCCTTGTAGTACGGATGATCATCAGCGGCTAATTCATTAAGAAAAAAACGTTCAATATCATGACCACCAAATTGGCCCGGCGGCAAACTAATCGCGTGCATAATCACAACTTCGACCTGACACGAAGATGGCCTTGAATCATAATTCGGAGAAGGCAACTTTCGCGCCTGCAACAACCATCCGCAGTCAGAAAAACCCTTGCTGTCACTCATTAACCGTCCTGTCATCGCTAATTAAAAGATCATTAAGACCTTTCCTCACCCAGGACAAACGAATACGCTCCTGTTCAAGGCGGATATTTTCCCCGTACTCGTTATTTTGCAAGTTTTGCAGCAACTGTTGTTCGGGTTTGCTCAAATAGTGCAGCACATTTAAGCACCGTTTCCCGGTACTCTCTGTGACCCACAGGGATCGATGGGACTGCAGCGTGGCTTCATCCATACACAAAGATTTTACTTCAGGGAAATAACTGCGAAACTGCGCCAGGATGGCGAAACCGTGAGTGTCGATATCACCCCAATAAATGAGCTGTTTATGCTGTAGCCAGGGTGCATTTTTCAACATCTCCACGCCATAACCCAAGCCAAAAATGACCATTGCCCCGGGCCATGCGGGAAAACTCAGTCCATTGATCTTATTTTCGGTGATAAAAATGGTGTCTACATTGGGCACATGGACAATAAATTGCGACACCGGGACGGACAGATCAGAAAACCGCGCCGCCTTATCCAGATACCGAAAGCGAATTAATGGCTCGTCATAGCACAGGCCAAAACGCCGTTCAAAACCATGTTGGGCCAAGCCGGAAATGGCCATATTCATAGAGTTTTCGGGAAGAATGGTATTCAACAGCTCGAACAGAATGCTTTTATGCTGCTCAATAAACTTGCTGTCCACACCATGGATATCGAGTTCACGAAGGTAACGCCGGGGTTGTGGATGCGCCATAAACCAGCTACAAACCTGCAATAACTGCTGCCAGGAATGAGAATATTCCAGTACTTTCAGTGGATGACCAGCCAGCCAACACATTAGTCCGGTCACAACAGTTCGTGTTTGATTGGAAAGTTGCTGCAATATCGCAAACTCCTCCCTTTTTTTAACAAAAGACAGAAGATCTTGATATTGTTCAAAATAGATCCGTGAAGGTATCTGCTGCTCACCCATTTGTCGGTGATGAATACGCCTGAATTCCAATCGATAACCCTGACCACATCGGGTCTTGTCATGGTTTTGCAAGCTCTCGATCCAGCTGCGGACCTGATCAAAATGTTCCAGCATCTCTGTGGCAGAAGGTTTGCGAAAGGCAATCTCCAACGGCGATTCGACCTCATGAAACAACCAGGTGCGAAAAATACTGCCATTATTCCAATAGCGCATGGCTTTCCGATGGATATCAGATGGGGTGATGAGTGGTATTGAAGAATGTGCCATCATACAAGCCAGGTTATGACTGCAATACCCCGGGAGGCTGTCCGAGGGTGGGAATCGAGCGGTTTATTGCTTCTGCGAAACCGGTGTGCCGCCATCCATGGCGGTCGTAGTGATGGGAAGCTGCTTTGAGGCAACATGTCATGATTTTAGGTGAATACCGGTTGTATTTAACGAAAATCATAGGAAAATCAGATTAAAGTCTGCTTATCCGAAGTAGACTCTCGATTCTCGGACAGCCTCCTGGCCCTTTCCTTTCGATACTCTTCAATAGTCACAGAACGGATCACTGAATTACGGCCATCCTCGTTATGCACCAGATGCACTGATTTCACATAATCAGCAATGATATGGATCTTCTGCAAGGGAGTAACGATCAATAGCTGTAATCCCAACGTAGCAAACAGGCGCAGTGCATAACGTGTTGACTCATCCGAACCACGGCCAAAGGCTTCGTCAATGACCACAAACCGGAATGACCGTATCTTGTCATTGGCCGTGCTGGCACCGAACTGATAGGCCAGCGAGGAAGCCAAGATGGTGTAAGCCAGTTTCTCTTTCTGGCCGCCGGATTTACCCGCAGAATCGGAGTAAAACTCTTTCTCACTATCATCTTCACACCACAGTTCAATGGCGCTGAAACGAAACCAGTTGCGTACATCGGTAACCCGTCGTGCCCAATAGGGATCTTCGTTAAAATGGTCTACCAAACCTTTAACTTGCAAAAAACGCTGTTCATTGTATAGATCGTCAGCAGCCAGGGATCCGGAAATACACTGTCGCAGCTGTGCCTCAAACTCGCGAATATCGGCATCATGGACCGCATTGGCCTGCAGGCGGATATAAGAACCCTGGTCATATTGAATATTCTGCAATGAGCGATTGATGTCCGCAATCTTGTCACGGATACTTTTCTGTTCTTTTTCCAGTTGGGTGCGTAACAACACAATTCCCTGAATCGTGCCTTCATGCAACATTTGCTTAAACCGCTGTTCATGTTTGGGCAAATCATCACGTTTCAGTGCGCTCAGCATGGTGGCATATTCCGACCATGCCTGCAATGACACATCCAATTCACTGGTCTCAGTCGGGTATTTGTGTTTGTAGTCGGCCATACCCTTGATCAGGAGATCCTTCCTGCGCGTCATTTTCTGTGACCGGGTGTTGATCTGTACCTGAATGGCCTGACGAATCTCACTGTGCTGACGATCCAGACTGCGGAGCATAAGTTGCTTGTCTCCCAGCACCCTTTGTGCCTGTTGCGCAATCCTGGCAAACCATTGTTGCCGAATATCCTCTGGCTCCCGCGAAGCTTGTTCGCTTGCGGTCTGTCGCTGTTCTGTCAACTCCTGCAAACTACGCTGTAATTCACCCAGGCTGCAATTATTCTTACTTTTCTTCGCATCCTGCCCGGCGATGGCCGTTTGCACCGATTGCAGCTGTTGTTGCAACGCACGCAAGACATCTGAACCACGTTCGATTTGCTGTTTTTCATTTTGTGCCTGCTGCCACCTTTGTGCCACAGACGGCCAGTCAATAACAGTGTGTTGTTCAATCTGTAGTAGATCGTGTACGGCAATTTTTTTCGCCTCCAGTACACTTTTTTGCTCACCCAGACGAGCCAGTTGATCCACGTGCTTTCGTCCCTGTAGCTGCAGGGTGGTCAATTCTCTGGTCAAGACCTCAATCTTGGCTTGATTATTCCAGCCCAGCACAAAACGACTACGATCAAAGAGTTTGTTACGGTCATCTTTTTCATGACGCGTACCACCAGCCTTGATTTGACCGGCCCTGGAAATCGCAAATGGATGGTGACGAAAATCCTCCATTGAATCACAGCAGACATGTGGAAAACGCTGATGCAGCTGCGCTTGTAACCAATGGCGAAATACGGAATTCTGCTGGATGACCAGTTTGCTCAATACCGAAGCCACTGCCGGGTCTTGCCAGGAAAATTGTTGGTCCCGAACCCGAAAATACACCAAACGCCCCCGCAGATTGGTTTTCTCCACGTAGTCGCTGATATTGGTATACAGCTCATCAGGTACCAGCATACTCAAGCCAAAATTATGCAACAGTCGCTCCAGCGCACCCTCCCAAGCCGCTTCACGTTCTACCACCTGCAATAACTCCCCAATAAAGGGTACGTCCTCTTCACGTAGCTTCAATGCATCGATCATGCTGGCCCGAATTTGCAAAGATTTATACGGAATATTATTTTTTCTCTGCCGCAGCGAAGTGATCTCCTGCTCCAATATTGTGCATTGCTGGTGCATTTCACGCGTGGCGATGGTTGCATCCACCTGCTGTTGGTTTAACGCCGATAACGCTTCTTCCAAGGGGTTGGACAAGGCCATTGCGGCCTCGCGATTTTGGTGAAAGATATTCGCATCGGCCGCCATGGGCAAATCGAGCAACCGCACAACCTCCCGGTACCGTTCCGCCTCCCTTTGTTTGCGCTTGCGCTCTTCCTGCAAACGCTCCATCAAGGCTTGCAGTTCCACAATGCGACGGCCACCTTGCTCATCAATACTATGGCGCAACTGTGACTCTTGAGTACGCAGTTCGGTAAGTTTGTGTTGTATGGAGTGCAGATTTGCCTGTTTCTGTCGTTGTTGTTTTTCCAGTGTTTGCTGTTGCCGATCCAGCAGGATGATTTTCTGTGTGGCAATCCAGACATCAAGAATATCCCGACAGCGGGTCAATTCATCAAACTGTTGTTGCAATTGTCGGTGTTCCTTTGCTATCTTTTGCAACGGCGCAAGCATCTCAATCTGATTCCTTGCCTTCAAAACCGCTGTGTGCGCCTGATTGAGATTATCAAAATCACGTTTCAGGCGCTCTATCCGCTCCAGCATGTGACCCGGTTCCAGCATGTGTTCGCGCACAAAACTGGTAAGGTTACCCACCGATTTCATGGAAATAGTCTGATTAAATAGCTCCAGGGCCTTTTCATGACGGATACCCATGCGCTTGCGAAAGGCCAATGCATAGGGCTTGAAATTATCAAAAACCTCAAAACCCGGCAGCCGTTTCCAGGCTTTTTTCAGATCAGTCACTGATCCCTCCCGTCCGGAAAGGGCTGCAGCGATAGTCAGTGGCTGATCGACGATAAGAAAAAACTGTGCATGCCTGCCTTCAGAAATCCACAACACCTGTGCCAGTGTGACGGTCTGTGAAAGTACGCCGTGATGAAACTGGGCCAGAATGACTGCATATTGATGATCTTCGCGCAGTGCTTTGGCCCGTGCATTCATCTGTTCGGTTTGCACAGATTTGTATTCGCCGCGAATATAGGATTTCAGTGAACGTTCCCGTCCTTGTGCGCCGGCCGCCTTGTTGAAGGTAATGCGGCGCGGTGGCACCAACAACGCTGTGACCGCATCCACCAGAGTGGATTTTCCCGAACCGATATCCCCGGTTAGCAACGCATTTTGACCACCGGTTGGCAAGACCCAGACTTGTTTGTCAAATGTACCCCAATTCAACACCTCCAGGCGAGACAGACAAAACCCGGAAGCACATTCTGCGGGCATTTTATTCGGCTGTGAATTCGGCATACTCTTTTAGAATCAGTTCCATGTCAGTCAACCATTGCGCATCAATAAAGGCACGGATAATGCGACAAATCTCGTATTGTTCCTGCTGCCCTTGCAGCTTGCGCAAAAAACCATACGATTCCAGCCGCCGAATACAGACATCAATGGCCTTGCCCAATTTTACTTCATTGGCATTCTCCTGCAAAAAAACCCGCATCATTTCAATGATCTCTTTGCGGGAAATGGCCACCCGCAATGCATCACCCGAGGCATCCGCTTCGAGCAAACGTTTGCGCAATAACATCAATAACAAACTCACCACATAGGGTAGCGCCCTGCGCACCATCAGGCGGGGTATGGGTTTTTTTTCATCGGCATCGTCAGGGTGTTGCTCCTGTCGTAAATACGCATATCCTTCCGCCTCATCTATCACGACTTCCAAACCCAACACCGACACATAGGCCGAAACGTTACTGCGGTAATCGAGCAAGTGTCGCCATAAATCACGCTTCCCTTGATACAGCACACCCTTAAACAGCGTTACCAGGACTGCTGATATTTCTGCGGGATATAAGGCGCTGATTGGCGGTTGTTCGGAGTTCACAGGTCTTTTTTGCAGGTGAAGATAACTTGGGGAATGTTCACTACTTGCCCTGCATTCGCCAACACAATGCACTGCCGCTGTTCACTGTTGACCGTGGCATCATCATCATCACAGGCCAGCTGCAGGTAGGTCATGATTTCGGCCACCCCCTGTTGTGGTGGAAACTCCTCACATAATTCGGCCAGAGTAATTTGAGGACAATGTTGCAGGCTTGAGTAAATATGATTCTGCAAAACCCGCTTGTCAACGTACTGTTGATCATGCAGCAATGACATGTCCACGTCGGCATCACCAAGTTCCAGTGTCTGCGCGTCGAGCTGCGGGGTTTGTGATACCCGATACAAAGGACGCGACATCGTTAAAGCGACATCCACTTTGCTGGCATCGAGCACCATTCCCGGCACCCTTGCTGACAAGCGATCACGAATTTGTACTGCATTATTTTCAATCTTGGCGATAATCGCAGCGATATGCTTGTTTTCCAGATAGGACTGATCATCCAGGAACTTACGCAATTGTGCCGAAAGCTGACTTTGTGTCTGATACACTTTATCTCCCGCATCCAGCAAATTAACACGTATCTGCGCCAAAAATGATGAGGAATGGATGGCGGCAACATCCTGTAGCGCCAATACCTTGTCAATCACCCTGTCCAGCTCATCCTGACGAGACGGATCCATCAGATACTCCCAGAATGCCCGGAAACTTTTGCCCTGATCATTCTCGCGAATCATGTCTTGTTGACGAAAAATATCATCCAGTAAAAGTCCCCTCTGGGCAGTACTGGTCGCTATTTTAGCGCGAGTCTGGCGATCGAGCTCTCGAAAGTTCTCTTCCACCTGCCGGAAATCAGAAAGCAGCCGCCGTGCTGTATCTTCAATTTCAAAATATCGCTCACGAATACGGGTACCGTCAAAAGCATCCATTTTACCAGCACGTATGCGCTCAATTTGCTGATCCAATGCAGCTTTCTGCCGCTCCAGTTCAGCAATGCGAAGCGTAGGGTCCTCCTCCGTTTGCTGTGCCAGTTCCTGCAACAAGCGAAAAATGGTTAAAAGACGCGACTCTGTACCGATAAATTTTTGTTCTTCCAGGCTACGCACCCAGTCGATGGCTTTTTCAACTGCGGGCAACAAATCAAGCTCCGGTTCATCACTGCCATATTCAGGCAACCGGGTACTTAAAAAAGGGGTATCACCACCGCACCAGTCGTTGAGATATTGTTGTGCGGGTTTGGGAAACAGCTCTTCACCATAGCCTTCATGCAACGTGTTCAATAATTCATCCAGCAGCTGTACCCCTTCCGACAGTGGTATGGAACGGCGATTCGGAACAATAAACACCTG
>DRJH01000188.1 GCA_011052285.1 Gammaproteobacteria bacterium | reverse complement strand
CACCGGTGGCGGCGGTGCCAGTGAAGGCATCCGAGATGATCATGCCCAGTGCCGCAGGCACGTTGCTTAGGTTGCCAAAGATAATAATCAATGCGGCGATGACGTAGAGCAGGGCCATGACGGGAACGATCTTACCGGCAATGGTACCTATGCGTTTAATGCCTCCTATCAGAACCAATGCGGTTAACACACTTAAGATAAGCCCGGTGACCCAGGTCTCGATTTCAAAATTTTTGTTGAGCACGTTAGCGACGGAATTTGATTGCACACCATTACCAATACCGAAGGCGGCGATGGCACCAAAAAGGGCAAAGATAACGGCCAGCCAGGCCCAGTTTTTCCCCAGTCCGTTGCGAATGTAATACATCGGGCCACCCTGATGCCTGCCTCGTTCATCGACCTCACGGTATTTCACCGCCAGCACCGCCTCGGCATATTTTGTTGCCATGCCCACCAACGCCGTAATCCACATCCAGAAGATGGCGCCGGGGCCACCGATAGCAATGGCACCGGCCACACCAACGATGTTCCCCGTCCCGACGGTGGCGGACAAGGCGGTCATTAAGGCGTTGAAGGGGGTGATATCACCTTCTGCATCGCTGGATTTTCGACTTTGCCAGAGATAACGAAATCCAGTAACCAGTTTGCGCAAGGTCAGCAGGCGCAAACCGATGGTCAGATAAATACCGGTTCCGAGCAATAAAATCAGGGTAAACGGCCCCCAAACATAGCCATTGATAGTATTAAGAATGGTTGTGATGGATTCCATGTCTTACCCCAGTGTGGTTTATTGTTGATGGAAATTTGTTTACATCGGATAATATCAAACTTATTCACGCTGGCGGGCAAATAATCATTTTGCCACTTGATTTGAGAGAGCATTATTGATGGAAATGAAAATCGACAGACCATCTTCCTTGCTAATGGATACGTTGTATATTGCCTCGCCGAATTGCGATGACCGTCCGGATCCTGATGATATCAGCCTGATCGTCCTGCACGGGATCAGCCTGCCTCCCGGCCAGTTTGGTGGTGTCTTCGTCGAGCATTTTTTCACCAATCGGCTGGACCCTTCGGCGGATCTCGCGTTTGAAAAAATTAAAGACATGCGGGTGTCGGCTCACCTGTTTATTCGTCGTAATGGCGAGGTTATCCAGTTTGTCCCTTTCGATAAACGGGCCTGGCATGCCGGCCAGTCGCAATATGAGGGGCGGTCGCAGTGTAATGATTTTTCTATTGGCATTGAGCTTGAGGGAACCGATGATACTGAATACACCGTCAGCCAGTATGAGTCTTTGCGGGCGGCGATCGAGGCTATTCTACTGGCGTATCCCGGTATCTCGAAGGATCGTATCACGGGTCACGCCGATATTGCGCCGGGGCGCAAAACAGACCCGGGTCCAGGCTTTGATTGGGCTAAATTGGCTCATGTGCTGGATGCCAGATTAGGATAGACTAGAAACATAAACAGCGGAAAGGATCCTGTAATCTGTGACTTTTTTCATTTCCATTATTCTAAGCATTGGTATTGAGCTAAGTGTCAAATCACTGGAAAATTGGCGCCGGTTTGACTGGTTTTCCCAGTTAACCGATTGGGTCTGCCACCAGACTGAATCAACCCGTTTTCGCGATGGCCCGGTGGTTGTGCTCGCGATCCTCGCCCCGGTTTTGTTTGCGGTGTGGCTAGTCGCAGCCATGTTGGGGGGTGTCTGGGGTGCCTTCGAGTTTGTATTTGGTGTTGCCGTGTTATCAATGTCACTCGGTCCGAGTGATCCGATTCGTCAGACACAGGACTATATTAAGTCTTTACAGGATGAGGATACTGCTGAGGCGAAATCGCACGCGGCAAAAATTCTGACCATGGATGTGAGTGATGTCGATGATGATGTAGCCATTACCGCGCAGCAGGTCAAGGAAGCCTTGCTTATAAAAGGATGTAGCAGCATTCTTGGTGTGTTTTTCTGGTTTATCGTGCTCGGTCCTGTCGGTGCGGCAATGTTTCGCCTGTCGTGTTTGTTGCAGGGACGTTATGCCGGCACTCAAACGGGTTTCGCCCGCGCTATTATGGATTTCTATCAGATCCTGATGTGGGTGCCAGCCCGCTTCACAGTGTTGTGTTACGCCGTGGTAGGAAGTTTTGTAGATGCGCTACACTCATTGCGCCATCTTTCAGATCTATGGCAGCGTGATAGTGATGAACTGTTGATCGAAACCGGGCTGGGTGCTTTACACATTCTGGATGTGACAGCCGAAGAAGAAAGACAAGGGACTATTAGCGCGGTCGTCGAGTGCCTTTCCCTGACAAAACGTGCCGTTCTGGCATGCATTACCTTCCTTGCTGTTATCGTCATCGTTAGCTGGATAGTCTGATTTAACTTTATGCTCGAACTGGTCATAGGTGGTGCACGCTCCGGGAAAAGTGCCTACGCGCAGCAGTCTGCGCTGGAATATTGTAAACAGGATTCCGGACGTAAAAAGGGTGATGTCCTGTATATCGCGACGGCCACAGCGGGAGATAATGAAATGGCGATGCGGATTGAACAGCATAAGCTGTCGCGACCGCGTGACTGGCAGACTATCGAAGAACCGATCAAGTTAGCCAGTGTATTAAAACAACACGCCAATCAGTCAGAATTTATAATCGTTGATTGTCTGACGCTATGGTTAACAAATTTACTCGCCGTAGATAATGAGCAAGCGCAGCGTGAAATTGCCCTGCTGTTCTCAACCTTACCCGAACTAACCCCATCCGTTATCTTCGTGAGCAATGAAGTAGGGATGGGCGTTGTGCCGTTGGGTGAGGAGACACGCCAGTTTGTGGATGAAGCAGGACGACTTCACCAGCGTCTGGCTGCACGCTGTCATCGTGTGACCCAAATGACGGCCGGTATAGCCAACAGGATCAAAGATGAAGCAACAGATTGAATGGATACAACAGGTTGTTAGTAAACCTGATCAGAAAATAGTCGAAGCTGCGCGGGCGTATCAACTTCAGCTTACCAAACCGCCGGGTGCGCTTGGCCGACTTGAAGAGATCGCTATTACGTTAGCAGGCATGCAAGGGACTATCCATCCTGAGCTGGATAACATCCATATCGCTATCTTTGCAGGCGATCACGGGATCACGGAAGAGAAAGTGAGCGCTTTTCCACAGGCCGTGACGGCGCAGATGGTAGAAAATTTTGTGCACGGGGGGGCCGCGATCAGTGTGCTGGCAAAAGAAGTAAACGCCAGGCTGATGGTGGTCGATGTCGGCGTTAATGCGCCCGCCAGTTCGTCTGCTAAAGTGATCGTGAAACGTATTGTCGATGGCACCGCAAACTTTGCGCATCATCCCGCGATGAGTTTTGAGGCACTTGAAAAGGCGCTTGCGGCCGGACGAGAGATCGTGCAACAGTCGATCGACGATAACATACAATTGTTTATCGGTGGCGAAATGGGCATTGGTAATACCACCAGCGCCTCTGCCCTGGCGGCATCGCTGCTGGACATGAGTGTGGAACAACTGGTTGGGCCAGGCACCGGGCTGGATATAAAAGGTGTGGATCACAAACGCTTTGTTATTGAAAAGGCACTGCATTTCCACAAAAAAGAAACTGTGACGATATTGGATAAGTTACGCTATTTCGCCGGGGTTGAGATCGTGGCTCTGGTCGGGGCTTATATATATTGTGCGCAAAATCAGATTCCTGTTTTGGTGGATGGTTTTATTACCAGTGTGGCGGCCTTGTACGCTCAGGTGCTGAACAAAGGATCGCGTGACTGGTTTGTGTTTTCTCATCAATCCAAGGAACCGGGGCATACGCATATTCTGGATTCCCTGAATGCTCACCCACTCATCGATCTGAATATGCGTCTGGGCGAGGGCAGTGGCGCGGCGGTGGCGGTTTCAATAATCAAGCACGCGCTGGCGTTACATAATAATATGGCGACCTTTGCTCAGGCGGGTGTAGCAGAAAAGGAAAAGAAGTGACAACCACCATTGATTTGATCCGCCACGGTGAGCCAGTTGGTGGCCATCGGTACCGAGGACAGATTGACGACCCCCTAAGCGACAGGGGATGGCAACAAATGCGCGCTGCGGTAGGGGACCATTGTCCCTGGGATAGTATTGTTTCATCACCGCTTTCACGCTGCGCCGAATTCGCGAAGGAACTTGGTGAACGGCACCAGCTGGCAGTAAAATTGGATCCACAATTTATGGAAATAGGTTTTGGTGCATGGGAGGGAAAGTGTGCAGAACAAATTCAGCAACAAACGCCCGGTGCACTGGAGGCCTTTTGGCAGGATCCAGTAGTCCACCGCCCTCAAGGCGCGGAGCCGCTAGTTGATTTCAGGACACGGATTGAATCTGCCTGGAATAAATTGCTTCACCATCATGCAGGGCAGCAGGTACTCGTCGTTTGTCATGCGGGGGTGATCAGGATGTCGCTGCAATACATTCTGGGTATGCCAATCGAAAACGTATTTAGAATAAAAATCTCGAATGCGGGACTCACCAGAATTATGATTGACCACGATGACAACCAGTTTTACCCCCAACTCATTTTTCATGACGGCAAACTCTGATGTGGCAGAGTTTTCTGGCAGCGCTCTGCTTTCTTAGTATTTTCCCTGTCCCTGCCGATTGGTTAAAGAGGCAGGACGATCGGACTGTGCAAGGTTGTTCGATCCTGTTTTATCCTCTGGTTGGCCTCTTTCTCGGGTTTGGCCTGTTTGCGGCGGTATTTTTTCTCAGCGTTTTTGACAATTTGCTCACCTCGGCTTTATTAGTCACGATTTGGGTGATTGCGACGGGTGCATTGCATCTGGATGGGTTAGCAGATACAGCGGACGCCTGGTTAGGGGGGCATGGCGACCGTGACAAGACCCTGGCCATCCTGAAAGATACCCATGCCGGTGTTGCCGCGGTTGTTGCGATTGTCCT
>DRJH01000187.1 GCA_011052285.1 Gammaproteobacteria bacterium | reverse complement strand
GTAGAAGTAGGTTTTTTGGGAGTGGCCGTGGAATTCAGTAAGATTTCGCAGCGATCGGGGCGAAAAGCGTAGAGCAGGACTGTTCAAAGAACCTGAACTTTAGGAAAAAGGGCCTTTATCCTTCTTATACTCGCCATGCCACTGCACCTCCACCAACTTGGAAATAAATTGATTGCGATGATATCATGCGGTCAACAATAAGTGCAATCATTGATAGCAAATTTGTATGCTCATATCCAGGCTGCCAGAGGGGTGGCTTATTGTGGTATCAAGGCTTTGCAGGCAGACTCAATCCGGTCTGCAGCCTGCTCCAGCGTGGTCATTGACGCGGCATAGGACAGCCGAAAATTTGGATCATATGCAAAGGCTTCGCCTGATACCACAGCGACGCCCTGAGAAGTAAGCAGGTATTTCACAAAATCGTTGCTGCTTAGAATTCGTTCACCATCTGGAGTGATTCTACCGATGAGTTCTGCACAGGATGGATACAGATAAAAAGCGCCTTCCGGCTTATGGCAATGTAATCCTGCTATGGCGTTGATACGCGTGCACAGGAAGTTGCGACGCTGCCGAAATATTTCCGTGCGCTCGGCCAGAAAATCCTGTGGCCCTTCCAGGGCAGCAATTGCTGCGGCCTGACTGATTGAGCAGGGGTTGCCGGTGCTTTGCGATAATATTTTGATAATACCGTTGATCAGGTGCTGAGGGCCACCCGCATAGCCAATTCGCCACCCGGTCATGGCGTATGCTTTTGAAATACCATTTATGGTCAGGGTTCTGTGATAAAGAAGCGGCTCGATCTGAGCTGGTGTGGAGAATGTGAACCCGTCGAAGGTAGTCTGTTCGTAAATATCATCCGCCAGGATCCAGACCTCAGGATAGTGAAGTAATATATCCGTGATAGCCTTCATTTCAGTAGCGGTATAGGCCGCGCCACTGGGATTGGATGGGGAGTTGATCAGGATAAGCCGAGTATTCGAAGTGATAGCGGCTTCAAGATCCTGAGGCTGTAATTTGAAGCCCTTGTCCTGGGGGCAGGGGATGTAGGTGCAGCTGGCATCACATAGCGCCACCATTCCGATATAGGATGTCCAGCACGGGGTGGGAAGAATGACTTCGTCGCCCTTGCTCAATATTGTCTGCATGGCATGCATCAAGAGTGCTTTGACTCCGGCATCAACGACAATTTGCTCAGGAGTGTAACTGAGATTATTGTCACGTTTGAATTTGCTTGAGATGCTTTGTCTAAGTGCCAATGTGCCTTGAACATTGGTATATTTTGTCTGGTTCTCGTTAATGGCCAGAATAGCCGCTTGTTTAACATGATCTGGAGTCAGAAAGTCCGGTTCCCCGATACTCAGATCGACAATATCTTGCCCCTTCTCTTGCAGCTGCTTGACGAGTGTAAACATTTCGCTGATCGCTGAAGGTTGAAAACGCTCCAGTATTTGTGCTAGTTGTGTCATGATCGATGAAACCCCGGGTGGAGAAAGCGGACTGTTCTCTGACCATCTACTGCAGCGGTGGGATCTGGCTTAGATTTGGCATGCCGTAACCGCTGCATTCGGGATCAATTCGCAACTCGAGTACGGACAGTTTTCCAGAGGTCCGGGCACGTTCAAAAGCTGGCCCAAATTCATCGGTTGTCAGTACTACTTCACCATAACCATCGAATGCTGCGGCGTACGCTGCGAAATTTGGATTCCATAATTCTGTGCCACTGACTCTGCCCGGGTGACGGCGTTGTTGATGCATGCGAATTGTTCCGAAAAGATGATTGTTAACAACGATGATAATCGGTTTGCCACCAAATTGTCTGGCCACAGCCAACTCCTGCGCATTCATCAAAAAGTCACCGTCGCCGGCAAAACCGACCACAACCCGGTCTGGTCTAGTGATGCTGGCGCAGACCGCACTGGGGACGCTATAACCCATTGCACCACTGATCGGTGACAGATTCGTGTCAACACCACCATAGGTATAGATCTTGTTCGGCCAGTCGGCGTAGTTTCCGGCTCCGGTGGTGACGATGGCATCATTCGGCAGGTTTTCACGCAGATATCTCATGACCATATTCATGTCAAGATCACCTGGCTGTGGTCCAGCATCCAGTGATTCGATAAAACCGGCACGTAATTTTCTGCACCAGTTTATCCGCTTCTTGTTTTCGCTTAACCCATCCATACTGGCAAACGCCTCCGCCATTTCGCAAACACCGGCATGAATCATTAAGTCGGCCTGATATACACGACCCAGTTCCTCAGCTGCAGCGTAGATATGAATCAGGGGTTGTTTGGATTTTGGTGGCGTTGGCAGACTGTATTTTGAGGTGGTACCTTCATTTAGCCGGGTGCCAAATGCCAGGATAAGGTCTGCTTCTTGCAGGGCCTTGCGCAGGCTGGGGATGGGTCCCCAAGCCGTGTCACCACAGTAGCAGTCATGGTGGGCATCAAAAATTCCTTGACGACGGAATGCTACGCTTACTGGCAGGTTGTTGCGTTTGGCAAAGGCTTCAAAATCCAGTCGCGCCTTATTGGTCCACATGCTGCCACCTGCGATAACCAGGGGGCGTTGCGCTGATTCCAGCATTCGATGGAGTTGGTTCAGTTGCAGAGTGCCCGGATAAGTGCGGATGGTGGTTGCAGGCTTCAGGTCCTCAATTTCGACCACATCTCGCAACATGTCCTCTGGCAATGCCAATACCACCGGTCCAGGCCGACCGGACCGGGCAGTTTGAAAGGCACGATTTATGTATTCAGGAATGCGCGCAGCATTTTCTATCTGTGCGACCCATTTTGCCATCTGGCCGAACATGCGTCGATAGTCGATTTCCTGAAAGGCTTCGCGTTCAGCATGCTGGCGCAACACTTGACCAATCAGAAGAATAAATGGGGTGGAACTCTGATAGGCGGTATGAACACCAATCGACGCATTGGCAGCAGCGGGGCCGCGCGTCACAAAACAAACGCCGGGTAAATCTGTCAACCGGGCATAAGCTTCAGCCATATAAGCAGCACCACCTTCCTGGCGACAACTGATATAACGAATTTTGTCTCCGGTATCATACAGAGCGTCCAAAACCTCAAGGTAGCTTTCACCCGGAACACCGAAAATACGGTCAATACCATTATTCGCGAGTGCCTGGACCAGTACCCGCCCACCCGTTCGTTTGCTTGCCATGAGCTTATCCATTGAATTCTGGGTTGCCTGCGTCATTGTCTGTTATATCGAGCGATGTTTGCAAGGGTGTCTATAACCTGCTCAGTCGTTCATGCTATTGTAGCCTTGTGTGTATCTAATTTATTCTCTTGGCTCCAGTAACGGCTCTTCACGACCAATTGTTTCCTTGCGTTTAGCCATATAGGCCAATAACTCCTCTTCGATGGCTGGGTCACTTGGTGGGGGTTCGAATTCAGCCAGTATTTTTTGCCAGATTTCGGTGGCTCTGGTAGTAGCATCTTTGCTACCTGCGAGTTGCCAGCTTTCACTGTTTTGCCAGTCACTGAGAAAGGGCTCGTAAAAAGCCGTCTTGTAGCGTTCCATGGTATGTGCGCACCCGAAAAAGTGCCCGCCTGGCCCAACTTCGTGCATGGCTTCGAGGCCACTTTCAGCAAGATCAATTGTAATGGGCTGCAGCATGGCGCTCATGTGTTGCAGCATTTCGCAATCGATAACAAGTTTTTCAAATGAAGCAACGAGACCACCTTCCAGCCAGCCAGCTGCGTGATAGATTAAATTTCCGTGGCCCATTACGGCCCCCCACAAGGCCATCTGGGTTTCGTAAATTGCCTGCGCATCGACCGCATTGGAGGCGTTGCAGGCGCTGCTGCGATACGGTAATTTATAACGTTTTGCTAGCTGCCCACCGGCTATATTGGCCAGCGCATTTTCCGGGGTTCCAAAGGTTGGTGAGCCGGAACGCATATCGACATTGGATGTAAAGCCACCGTAGATTACCGGGGTGCCTGGGCGTGTCAATTGCAGTAAGGCAATGCCTGCCAGAGCTTCGGCATTTTGTTGCGCCAGTGCGCCAGCCATGGTTGCAGGCGTCATGGCACCCATCAGGGTGAACGGAGTTACTGTCACTGGCTGACCGAACATGGCCATTTGCATCGCTCCATACGCCATGGCATCGTCGAGTTTGCGCGGCGAATTAATGTTGACATTGGTCATTACACAAGGATGGTTGACCATTTCCTCGATACGCAAACCACAGGCTATGGCCGACATTTCTATGGCATCCCGGGACCGACCACCACCCATTCCGGTGGCCATAAAAGCCTTGTCGGACAAGGTTAGATTGATAAAGGTGGTATCCAGGTGCCTGGAGTTGACGGGCAGATCAATCGGTGCAGTGGCCTGGTTCCCAAAGAAGGTAAGTACATTAAAATACTGTCCAAAACTGATCAGTTTTTTGTAGTCTTCGATATTGCCCGCACGCCGGCCATTGATATTGTCGTGTACATTGGGTGTTCCTGACACCAGTCCAAAATGAATAATGTTGCCACCAATCTCAATCGCCTGTTCTGGATTGCGTGGGGTCAGC
>DRJH01000186.1 GCA_011052285.1 Gammaproteobacteria bacterium | reverse complement strand
TTGTCTTCAACGTGCAGCAGGTGCATGCCCATTCCCGGGAGGGTGATTGATTAACGCCCAGTACAGTTCAATCTGGCTGGCTACCTCCATGAATTTGTCAAAGTTAACGGGTTTTACAATATAGGAGTTGGCGTGCAATAAATAGGCAGCCTGGATGTCTTTGTCTTCACTGGAAGAAGTCAGTACCACGACCGGGATAGTCTGACCCAGAGGATGTTCACGCAGTTGACGCAATACTTCCAAACCATCGATCCGGGGTAATTTCAGATCCAGCAGAATCACAATCGGCACAGCTTCACCACGTTCCCAACGGGGTAGCCATGCCAGGGCCTCTTCACCGTCACGAGCCACTTCGATAGGGTTGCGTAATTTACGCCGGGCCAGTGCCCGCAACGTCAGGTCGAGGTCGACCGGATTATCTTCAACCAGCAGTATCGGGCGGTATTGGGTTTCATGGGTCATTGCGGAAGCTCCAGATAAAATATCGCACCCTCACCGGGTGTGCTCTCTGCATATAATTGGCCACCCAACCGATGTGTTGCCTTCATCGAGATGGCTAGGCCGACACCCGTACCCGGGTAGTCTTCAGCTCGTTGCAGACGCTGGAAGATTTCAAAAATACGGTCATGAAACTGCATATCGAAACCAATTCCGTTATCCCGGATACTCAGTAGCAGCTTATGCTCCGACAGTGTGGCGTCGATGGTAATTGTCGGCAAATGGGATGTGCGACTGAACTTAATGGCATTGTCCAGTAGATTGCGCAGAATCAAGGTTAGTGCATCAGCGTCGACATGTAGCTCAATAGAAGTCATCGCTGCTTGCAGATGGACAGTCTTGAGCTCTTCAGAAAATTCATTCTGTACGCGTTCGAGCACCGAGGCCAAGACGATCTTTTGTGGCCGCAGTGATTGTCGCTCCAATCGCGAGTAAGCCAGCAGGTCATCAATCAACTGAGACATCTGTTCGGCACCGGCGAGCAAACGGCTCAGGAACAGTTGCCCCTCCTCATTGAGTTGATCGGCATGGTCTTCTAACAGCAAGCGGCTGTACCCATCAATGCCGCGCAGTGGTGCCTTCAGATCATGAGAAACCGTGTAACTGAAGGTTTCCAGTTCCTTGTTGGTCTGTTCCAGTTGCCGGGTACGGTCCTTGACGCGTTGCTCCAGTTCATCACAGGCATGCTCCAGCTGCCGCTGTGTCTGCTTGAGCTCGGAGATATCCCGGGCAATGCCGAAAAGGCCAACCAATTGGTTGTTGATCCTCAATGGGCCCTTGATGATCAGATAAGGCAAGGTTTCCCCATTGGGTCGAATGGCCAGTTCTTCGTAGGTAATCGGCTTTTCAAGTGCCATGATTTTTTGATCATCTGCATGAAATTGTTCGGCCAACTGCCGGGAAAACAAGGCGTAGTCATCTTTGCCAATAATCTGGTCCAGCGGTTTGTCAAGAAACTCCGTCAGGGCTTTGTTACAGAATTGATAAATCCCTGCAGTGTTCTTAACATAAATAGCATCCGAAGAGGCGGCAACCATGGCATTAAGCAAACCATTTAGGCGATCAATTTCCTGGTGTTGTTGTGCCAGTTCGCTGAGGCGTTTGCGCAAGCTTTGCTGCAATTGTCGGTTCCAAAACAGCACCAACAGGTAGCCGACAAGGGCAATCACCAGCAAGCCCAGTAACCAGGGGAATAGGCGAGTTGCCAGCGAAGGGTTATTGAGACGGGCAATTTGTCCGGCCTGTAATGGCAACCAGCGATTGAAGATAGCGTCACGTTGTTCAGTGGTGATCGCTTTTAGTCCTTTATCCAGAATATGGGCCAGCGGCGCCCAGTCCTTGCGCACCGCAATGGTTTGCCCATTGTCGGTCATATCGAAGGCGGCGTTGATCTTCAAACCACTGATACCATTTCGGTGTGCCAGGAAGCTGTTGACACCGAGCACACCGACATAAGCATCGGCTTTCCCGAGTGCCACGGCTTGCAGACCTTCGAGCGGCTTCTTGACAAAGAGTGGCTTGAGTTCAGGATAGCGCTGTAGTAGTTGCTTGCTGGAAGAATATCCCTTCACCAAGGCCAGTTTCATGCGCTCCAATTGCTGTAGAAATTTGAGTTGGGGGGTCGTATCGCGGGTCAGAATAACCAGCGGTGTAGGTAAATAGATTTCGGTAAATGCGAGAAATTTTTTACGCTCAGGCAGTAACACTACGGTGGCAACAGCATCCAACTTGCGTTCCCGCACCGCAGTCATCAAACCACTCCAGTCAAGATCCGAGGTCAGTACAAAACGAATACCCAATTGCTCGCTTAACAGCTGTAAAAAGTCGACGGCGACACCGCGCACTGTGCCATCCCGGTCGATAAAAGAATAAGGGCCATAGCCGGGGTCGATACCCATGCGGACAACAGGGTGTTGTTGTAGCCACTGTTGTTCTGTTGCTGTCAGCTGTGGTGGTGCTGCAAAAGTGAGTGGCGAGAGCAGGCTTAATGCAAGCAAGACTTGGAGTAAAGATTTTATTACAAATGGCATTTCATTGTTCTTTGAATAAGGCTCACTTCAAGATCACCATCACAAAATACGCTTATTTATTGATCTTGTCCAAATATTTTTTGTGAACGATATTCATAATTGCCCTGTTCATGGCAGGCCATGCTGGTATGGTTGCTGGAATGTGTATTCTTGAGCAATACGGATACAACGGCTGCCATTCTCGGACAGCCTTCAGGGAAGCAGTATCGGTTATAAATAGTGTGGAATGATCATCTGGCCTGTTCTGGCCCTATTATTTTGTCTAGCCAACACGCATAGTTCAGGCTTGGAAGTGTAAAATGCAGCACGTATTATATTGACAATCGTTCAATCCGGAACGGCGTGTTACGACTTGTAAGGAGTTGAATTATGTTGATCGGTGTGCCTAAGGAAATCAAGAATCATGAGTATCGCGTTGGGATGTCTCCTGCCAGCGTTCGTGAAGCGGTAGCTCATGGACATGCGGTTATGGTTGAAACCATGGCAGGTGAGGGCATTGGTGCTACCAACGATATCTATAAGGCGGCCGGCGCTACAGTGGTTGATAGCGCCGCCGAGGTATTTGCAGAAGCCGAGATCGTAGTCAAAGTCAAGGAACCACAGGCTGTAGAACGAGCACAGTTGCGTGAAGGCCAGGTGTTGTATACCTACCTGCATCTGGCGCCAGATCCGGAGCAGACCCGCGAGCTGGTAGACAGTGGTGCTATCTGTATTGCCTATGAAACGGTCACCTCAGCACATGGTGGCCTGCCGTTGCTGGCACCGATGTCCAAAGTAGCCGGCAGAATGTCGATTCAAGCTGCGGCCTATTGTCTGGAACACCCGCACGGTGGTCTGGGCATGTTGCTCGGAGGTGTACCGGGTGTCGATCCGGCCAAAGTGGTGATCCTGGGCGCCGGTGTGGTGGGTACACATGCTGCACATATGGCGG
>DRJH01000185.1 GCA_011052285.1 Gammaproteobacteria bacterium | reverse complement strand
CCCATATTGCAATGCATGTCCCCCATGCAATTCAGGGGGGCATTAGCGCGTAAACTTGGCCAGTTTACCGCCGAGCATAACCGCCTGACGCACTGGATCTACCGCTGGCGACAATATTGCGCCCAATACCAACGTAGCTACAAGAGAAATAAATCGCGCCTCTATATGCCACTAACGCTGTTCTTCAAATACTACACACCGCTGCTAGAGGCCTTCACCGTAGAGGCGGCACGCAAAGATGAGTTAGAGGCGGATATGTATGCCCTGCAGGGGATGAACGATAAGGAACTGGCTGACGTTATTTTGCGTCAGGAGGTCTGTCGCACTTTTTTAAAGACAAAATACTGGCCGAAAATCTTTACCATGCTGCGCAAGAACCCGAGCAACCCCGAGCGCTTACCACATATCAATATGCCCGGCGTAGTACGCAAGGCACTGACCGAAAATGAATTTGCCCAGATCATGAATGATCTGATCAATGCCGAACCCAACTGGAAAGATGGTATGCCCGACCTGCACGCCCGGCTTGAACACATCGGACAGACCAAACTGGATATGCCACCCCCCGTCATGGAGACCGCGGCACAACGATACCTGGGTGATGCCTTTAGCGCGGTGGTGAAGCTACTCGACAAACAGTGGTTGGCAAAAAACGGGGTAAAAAAAACGGTTGATCCCGCTTCCATTAAACACTCGATAAAAAAACAAACCCCGAACAAAGCAGATTCAAGCATGCTGGAGACAACAGAGGTTGACGAGGATCTGCCGCTGGAGGAACAGCAATACCAGTCGCTGCGTAACAAGGCACGTCAAACCGGTCTTAATCAAGCTGAAGCCTTTGAACTGGCTACTTATGCAGAGAAGTTTGAAGGTAAGGCGGCGGCGATCACCATGTACCAGAAGATTCTGAAAAGCAATCCCACTCACGCCAAAACCATCTTTGCCGTTGGTAGAATATTGCTCTCGTCAAACGACCCATCAGGGGTAAAAATCCTGGAAAAGGCGATGTCACTGGATAAGGGGGTTATCGCTCAGGCTTGCTGGATCCTGGCCAAGTACTACAAATCGTTGGGGGATGATAATCGTTCCAGAGAGTATTTAGAACGTGCCGCCAATGTCAGTGCCGCCGCGTAGGTAACGTTTCAACCTGCCCGGTCGGTCACCAGCGGTGCCTGCTCCGAATGCAGGAACCAGCGTTCAACAACATAATTTTTCACAAACCACTCTGTGGAAAGCAGCACACCGGCAAGCGACGACTTAAACCAGCCCGGCAGGTAATCCATCACCTCTTTACCCTCCCGCTTACCGAGACGGGCCTCCAGTTCTGTTTTATATCGCATCAGGCTGGCCTGACTATAATCACCTTGCGCTTGCTCAATCACCTGGGCGGCAATCAGGGATGATTCAACCGCAGGGCGAATCCCCTCACCGCTTTCGGGATAGGCCAGACCCGCGGCATCACCAATAATCAGCACCGCATCCTGCAACAGGGGCCGAGTCGCATGTGGATATAAGAGGTAGGCGTGACCATGAAACTTCTCTGGGGTATCCGCAGGAATCTTGCCCTGCCTGATCAACATCTTACGGAATATCGCAACATGTTCTGATAACTTGTGGTTGTCCTCGCGGCCAAGGCCAATATTCAGGAAATTACCCTTGCGCACGACCCAGCCATAGCCTTTAAGGTCTTCACAAAACAATAGCTCGGGTACCTCGGCCTCGATGGGACTGGTTGCCGCTTGCTGCTCATTCATCTCGAATTCAATTTCCTGGGCCGCGACAATGACTTCACTGCTGCCCAGTTTGGAGCCCATCGCACGCACCACGGGACAGAAATGCCCCCCCGCCCCGATGACAAGCCGGGCCTGATGCTTATCGTTGACCAGCCAGCCATCATCGGTTTTGCGCATACCAGTGAATTTTTCGCCCAGGATCATCTCGGCACCGCAACGTTCCAGAAGATAGTGATCAAATTCAGAGCGACGAATACTATAACTGGCCGGGCTTTTACTTTTACTATACCGAGCGTCGATTTCACGTTGCCCAATCCGGCTAACCCGAAAACCAAAAATGGGTTGTAACGTCCTTCCTTGCCGATAATCGTCGACATCAAGGCCAAGCTCTTCGAATACCGCGGGGGTTACCCAACCCGCGCAGACTTTGTCGCGGGGAAAGGTCTGTTTATCGAGGATCGCAATCTTCAGGCCACTATTGCGTAACGACCATGCCAGTGTCGAGCCCGCAGGGCCACCGCCGACAATCAGCACATCGTATACAACGGGGATCACTTAATGGCCTTGTTCATACAAGTGCGAACGTGACCATGGAATGGTGTTGTTCAACTCGCGGGAGAAGACAACCTGGAATAATTGCAGGTGCGCGGCGGTAAACGCCGAGAGAGAGCCCGCTAAATACAGGCGCCAGGCCCGCGCAAAGTCGGCATCAAACATTTCCTTGATCTTGTCTTCATTGGCATTGAAACGTTCCAGCCAGTGCGTCAGGGTCTTGGCATAGTGGAGACGGATATTCTCCACATCCAGCACCGAAAAGTTATTCGGCTCGAAGATATCCATCATTTCCTTCAGGGAAGGCGGGTAGGCCCCCGGGAATATGCGTTTCTCAATCCAGGAATTCATCAGTCCCGGTTTGTTACGGCCAATGGTATGGATCAGCCCCATACCCTCCTCACGCAAACAGCGGTCGACCACCGAACCGAGTGTTTTGTATTGTTTACGGCCAACATGCTCAAGCATACCCACCGAGACAAACACATCGAAGGTGCCATCAATATTCCGGTAGTCATCCTCAATGTATTCCACCTGATCCTGCAGCCCCATTTCTTTGGCCTTTTGGCTGGCGAACACCACTTGCTCGTGAGAGATGTTATAGGCCTTCACCTTGACGCCGTAATGTTTGGCGAAGAACCGTGCCAGACCGCCCCAGCCAGAGCCTGCCTCCACCACCGTCTGCCCAGGCTGTAAGCGGAGTTTGCGGGCCACATGGTGTAATTTAGCCACCTGGGCCTGTTCCAACGTCATATCCGCCTGAGGATAATAGCCGCAGGTGTACTGGGTCGCCTCCGTATCCAGCCACAGGGCATAGAACGGATTACCAATATTGTAGTGATGGTGAATGTTCTTTTGAGAGCCATTCAGGGAATTCATACGCGGAGGATGACGTAGAAAATGCCAAAGCTCGGTCCAGGTATGCCCAGGACCATGCCCATGCCGGTAGAAGAGCTCAATGAATCCCACCAGGTCGCCCTGTATTATCAAGCGGCGGGAGGAATACAACTCCCCAAAATAGAACTCCGGATCATAGACCAGTAACCAGAGAGCCCCCCTGTCGGCGAGAAAGACCTTATAAGTTGTCTTTACGCCAGCATTGCATTCACAGCCATCCCAGAGCTGAAAACTGAACGGTGGATTACCCATCATGGCCATTATTCTTTTGCACAACCACTGATCCAGACCATTCGATTTGCCGGAACGTCTTATTTTTCGTGACCCCGGTACAACGACACCATGGTCGGAGTTTATCGATACCCCTTTCATCTCATCCTGGATCGACTCTTGCACACCCATCTCGCCGCCCCCTTATTATTATGCGGTTCCCTATCCTACGGAATTCGCCCGCCAGGCTCAATAAGGGATTTTGTTAAATTAGATGAACAACTTAGCCGCGATAGCGATGGAACAGGTCTAATACCAGATGGAGATATAGGCCTGGATGATATCGGCCTCCAACGTGTACAGGGACTCGACCCCTGCCAGACTGCCATCAGACTGGCTTTCCCTTGCATCACGGAAATTGTCGTACTCAATATTCAGCACATCATAAGACAGATTAAGGCTGCCTTTATCGATCCAGCCCCAGCCATTTTTGGCAAATTCGTAGCTCGCACTCACCCCCACCGAGGTACTCGTAAACGCACTCAATTCTTTGTCCCGTGCCATAAACGTAAACTGATTAGCAAAATCAAACATATCGCGATAGAAATCGGCCTGCCCCTGGTCATAATATCGATAACGAAAATCCAGGATCCAGTTCTTACCCGGATAGACATAACTTACAGCAAAGGTATTACTCTTGATCCCCCAGGAATCCTGGAAACGACTATATTCGTAGTGAATCGCTGATTTGAAGGTGTCGATAAAGTAACTACCCCGTATCGACAGGGCATTACTGGTTCTTGTCGAAGGGTATATCTCCTGAGCAAAGCTTCTGTTGACCCCTGCGGTACCAAAACTATATGAACGATAGGGATTATTAAGTGTAACCCCTGATCCACCCTGCTCTGTTGCTTCATCGGTAATCGTTTCCCAGCCAAGGGATATAGTCGAATTCTTGGTCAGAATCTGACTGAAACCTATCCGATAATTCTGGCGTTTGATATTGGAAAGCTCACTGGAAAACGTCATTGGATTATTACCGGTTCTGCTGCCGACGCTATCTATACCCTGTGAATAACCCATCGACAGCGTAGAGAGATCGCCAAAAAAATCCTGGCTGATCCCAAGACTAAGCGTGTTGGCCTTATAGTCGTTTTCGACACTATCCGTGTACGATAAATTCATCGTGGTCTTGCCATTGAGGAAATCGACACCCACTGATTGTTCAACCCGTTCCTCGTCGTATGCACTACCACCGAGTTCAACATCGATGGAGGCGCTGCTGATGTTATCGACGTAATAGTTATAAAAAACCGAGGTATTACTGGCGACATTTGTTCGGATCAGCAGGGCCGGTCCTGAGACTTCTACCCCCCCGCCATCAAACGAGTGAATCATCAGATCCACCCGTTCCTCGGGCAATACGGCGGCATAACCGGCCTTACTCGTAAACAGCAAGGTAAATAATGCAAACAGAAAAATGGAATAATTCAACTTCACCGAGATTACTTCCGGAGACTAACGTTAATTACAACCACAACCACCACCTGTGACCGCACCCGCGCCTCGTGCTGATTCCCGCGTCTCAAATACATGATAGTGGTATCCTGCCGCTATCGGGTCACGCGCTATATTCATAACAGGGTCAGATAGATTCTCCCGCTCATAGGGTTTCACCCAGGGCTCCGGCGAACTGCAACCGGAGAAAATGAACACCACACTAACAACCAACATTAAACGTTTCATAATTTATCCTACCCTACTCTATTCTCGGATTAACTTTTTGACCTGGCTTTTATAGTCTTTTTCATAACCGGCCTTGTAACCTTCATGCATAAAGCGCATCTTGCCATTGCGATCGATTATGATCGTAGTGGGCATCGCCCTGTTGTTGTAAAGCTTGCTGACGGTGCTACTGGTGTCATAGAGAATAGGAAACGAAACCTTGACGTCACGTAAATAGGCATTTGCTTTGCTAGTATCCTGCTCAGTATTGACGCCCAGAATCACAAAACCAAGTTTTCTATAACGCTTGTACATGTGTTCCAGAATAGGCATCTCCTGACGACACGGACCACACCATGATGCCCAGAAGTTGAGCAGCACTACCTGACCACGATAATCACTCAATCGCAGATTCTTGCCACTGCGACTCTTCAGAGTGAAATCCGGTGCGCTAGAACCATCCAGGGTTTTCTGTGAGGCGTTGGCAACATTCGCCACACCCAATGAGGTAGAAATGGTAAAGGCTAAAATGCCGACGAGTCTTATTAAGTATTTCATATTATGTCCCTCAATCTAAAAGTAGAAGGTTAAATCAAGTGATGCTTCCAGGTTGTGACTTGTTTTGTCTTCCCCGGTTATGTTTATATCAAACATGTGATCACGAAAATCCATGTGGGCTGCAAACCAGTCCGAGACCGTTATCCCATAACCCGCGCCCCAGACAATGGTAAAAAAATTGTCGCCGGCAAAGTCCGTATTGCCCGCGCCGATAATCAGATAAAGAGACGTATTGTAAGCTGTATCACGGGT
>DRJH01000184.1 GCA_011052285.1 Gammaproteobacteria bacterium | reverse complement strand
GTCTGGGTTGCCTCAACCATGCACTACTTACCGTGGCCGCAATCATGGCCTGTAAGCTGGATTTGTATGGTTGGGTGGCCAATGTGCTGGATCCGGAAATGTTGCAGTTAGAAGCCAATATCGAAAGTTTGCAAGAGCGCATCACCGCACCGTTGCTGGCAAGTATCCCCTGGCAGCCTGTGCCTGATGAGCCCGAGATATTATGGTTGCAAAAGCCCGGCTAAAGAGCTGCCGGATCGCGCACTGGCAACTGCTTCAGCCAGGGTAACGCAGTTTTCCTGGCTACGTTGTTGTTCAAGAAATTGCAGGATTCGGCGAATCAGTTCCGGGCCCTGATAGATTAAAGCACTGTAGACCTGTAGTAGATCAGCGCCGGCAAGGAGCATTTTCCAGGCCCGTTGTGGTGAGTCGATCCCACCAACACCAATAATCGGTATTTGGCCCTGAAGTACTTCAAATAACGTGTGTACGACTTGCAGGGATTGTGGAAAAAGTGGCTGGCCACTGAGCCCGCCGGTTTCCCCGGACAACGGCAGGCCATTGACAGTTGGATGACGAATCGTCGTGTTGGTGGCGATAACACCATCCACCGCCAGATCCAGCAGGGTTTCCGCAATGGTACACAGCTCGCTGTGATCAAGGTCGGGGGCAATCTTGACCAGCAGTGGCAGAGGGTGACCGAGTTTGAGGCAAAGTTGATTGCGGTGTTTGAGCAGTGGCTCTAACAAGGCCCGCAGGGTTTTGGCCTGTTGTAATTCACGCAATTGTGCGGTATTGGGTGAGGAAATATTGATCACCACATAGTCTGCAAGAGCAGCCACCCTGTTCAGGCCACTTACATAATCCTGCAGGGCCTCATCGATGGGGGTGTCACGATTCTTGCCCAGGTTTGCGCCCACCGGATAGCGGCTCCAGTGTTGCTGCAGGCCGTGTGCGAATACGTCGAGTCCGGCACTGTTAAAACCCATGCGGTTAATAATGGCCTGCTGTTCCGGTAATCGGAACAGCCGTGGTCGTGGATTTCCAGGTTGTGGTCGGGGCGTGACCGTACCGGCTTCAACAAAGCCCAGACCCAGCGCAAAGAAGGCTTCAAAGCAGTCGGCATCTTTGTCAAAACCTGCTGCGAGTCCGATCGGGTGAGGAAATTCCAGGCCCATTACCTTGCAAGGTAATGGCGGTTGATGTCGCTTGGCTCGATCTGCAAACCATTGCAACAGTGCTGGAAAACGACAGGCCCGGGTCAACAGCCAGATCGTGGCCTGATGGCTCTTTTCCGGATCCATCAGGAACAGTAGCGAGCGCAGCAGACGATACATCGGTTTATCCGGGAGGCGCGACGAGAATTTTGCGAGCCACCTCAAGCAAACGCCTACGACCAGGGAGTGGGGCCATCATTATTAGAATGACTCATGGTTTTTGAGTAAGCGCCAGCAGCCTTCGGGCAGGTTGCCGAGGACGATTTTACCGATCCGGACCCGCTTCAGCTTTAGAACCTGTAGATCAACGGCCTGGCACATACGGCGAATTTGTCGTTTGCGACCTTCGTGCAGAATAAACTGCAGCAGGCTGTGTTGTAGAACCCGGACTTTGGCGGGCAGCAAGGGACGATCATCCAGGGTGAGACCACAGCGCAGGGCTGTGAGCGTTGCGGGACTGATTGTCCCGCTTACACGCACCAGATATTCTTTATCGATCATGCTGTCAGTGCCGATCAGTTGTTTGGCGATACGCCCATCCTGGGTCAGTACCAGCAGGCCGCTTGAGTCGATATCGAGTCTGCCGGCGGGTGCCAGCCCAGGAAATGGCTGATTTTTTCGTTCCGGTTGTGGAAACCGGTTGCCTGGAATAATCAGTTTGACGGCGGGTTGGTGAGCATCTTCCGGTTGCCCGGAGACGTAGCCGATCGGCTTGTGCAACAGCACCGTTTTACGCTGTTGCTGGCGCCGTTGTGCACGTCGATCCAGGGTGATGATTTGTTCCTGGTTGACCCGTGATCCCAGGGTGGAAATGGTCTGACCATCTACCTGAACCCAACCTCGCTCGATATATTGATCTGCCTCACGACGAGAACAAAGTCCACGTTGAGACATCAATTTGGATAGGCGGATTGGCTCGTTTGTCACTAGATGCCTGTGTGGCTGCGTAGCCGGGCTGTCTACTCTTGCTCTTCAGCGTCCCGTCGCTGTTGCCGACGGGCTGCCGCCTGGCAGTCAAGTGCATGTTTGATCAGGAGGTCAAGATCATCCTCATTCATGGGCAGAAATTCAATCGCAGTGTAGTATTCGATGTTGGAGTCTGAGTCGGTTAGCGGGTCACTACGCACGACGCGCCCGCAGACTAAGATGCCGGTACAACTGGAGAGCAACAGCAGGCGAATTTCCAGCAGACTGTTGGCGACCAATGGCTGTTTGGTGACAAAGGCAATGCCGCTGGCACTGATGCTGATTTCCTGGGCAGCGTTGCCACCATCCTCCATTTCCTGGAGCAAAAATAGCTGAGCCATGTGATTCATCTGATTTTGCAGGGCATCCAGGAAGCGCGCAATGTTCGGATCTTTGTTGCGAATCTGGCTGAGCAGAGGCAGTCGCTTTCTCGATTCGGAGACAAAGCTTGCGGTTGCGGTAAACCGGTCAGTTTTGTGGCCGGATATTTTCTCCTCAATCAAGGGCAATTCGTCCTCGGTGATGACTCTAAAGCTCAGTGTTACTTGATCATCGACACGAAAGTAGCTACGTCTGTTTTTTGTCATCACTGTCCTCATCGGTGTTCCGGGTAGGCTAATTCCCGCCGTTATCCTGGCGTAGCGTTTGTTCAAGTTGGGCATCTCCGGTATTGCCGGTGTCAGGGTTGTCCGAGTTGTCAAACGGCAGGTTGAAGTTGGAAACCCCGTTGTTTCGTGGTTGTTTGATTATGACCTTTCTGGGTGGGGCATTGGGGTCGTTGGGTCGAATTTTTCCTCCATTACGGTCATTACCCTGTGTGATCGTAAGTTCAACCCGTCGATTTTTGGCTCTCCCGGAAGCGGTGCCATTGCTCGCCAGTGGCTTTGAATCTGCATAACCCACCGCCCGAAAACGATAATCCGGAATACCGGTGGCTTTTTGTAAATACTCCAGCACTGCGATGGCCCGATCGGCGGATAATTCCCAGTTGGAGGCAAATTTACGGGTGCTAATGGGGATACTATCCGTATGGCCACCCACTTCGATGATGCCCGGGATTTCTTTGAGTACCGCAGCAATTTTACGCCCCGTTGTGGAAAATTTTTTCGTTAACCTGGCCTGCCCGGGAGGAAAAGAGCCATGTTCGGCGATCCGGATAACGATTTTCTGATTTTCAGTCAGTACCTGTAATGACCCAGCTTGGATTTCCTTGCGCAGCGATTTGCGAATACTGGAGGCCATGGCCTTGATGTTGACCTGTCGCTGATTGGTGCCTTTACCCACGTCACCATGTCCGGGCTGCTGGCCCTTGATGGTGGTTTGTTGCTCTTTTCCGGTTGCCGTCTGTTGTTGGGTATTTTGGCGTTGGCTTTGCTTGCCTTGACGTTGAATAAAATCTTCCTTACGGATTTTCAGAGAGTCTGCGAGGGTTTTTTTGGCTTTGCTGTCAGGTACAAACAGGTTGCGTCGCAGGTAGTCGGTGGTGTTCTGTTTGACGATATTCAAAGGGGTAGGCACCGGGCGGCCGGGGCTGAACTCACGGGCGATAACGTTAATACCTTTCGGGGGTTCCTTGACTTTGACCTCACGTTGTACCCCGAAGGCTTGTTTCATGGAGCCGGCCAGTTGTTTGTATTTCTGGATATCCATTTCCGAAAACGACAGCAGTAGCACGAAAAATGTCATCAGCAAGGACATCAAATCGGCAAAGGTCATAATCCATGGTGGTGCTCCACCGCCTTTATCAGATTTGGGGACTTCGTCATCCATGTAGTTAGGAGTTCTCGCGCTCGCTCGGGGGCAGATAGGTTTTCAACAATTCCTCCATCACCCGTGGGTTCATGCCCTCCTGGATGGCCCCCACTTCTTCCAGAATCAATGAGCGATTAACCCGTTCTTCACGGCTGCGCAAGCTCAGTTTCTCGGCAATCGGCAGGCAAATGACATTGGCAATAAAAGCACCATACAGGGTCGTCAGCAGTGCCACTGCCATGGCCGGACCAATCTGCTTGGGGTCTGACATATTGGACAACATCTGTACCAGGCCGATCAGGGTTCCGATCATACCCATCGCCGGGGCCATATCGGCGATAGCCTTGAAAATCTGTTTGCCTTCATCGTGACGTTCGATGGTCAGGTTAATATCTCTGCTGAGCATCCTGCGCACCAGTTCCGGATCATGGCCGTCAACCGCCAAAGAAATACCGGTTTTCAGGAATTGATTGGAAATCTCCCGCCCTTCCAAACCCAGGAGCCCTTCCTTGCGGGCGATTTGGGAGAGTTCCAGGCCTTCCTGAATCAAATCCTGGCGAGATTCCTTTTTATGGAAAAAAGCCTTCATTGCGACCCCAAAGCCGCCCCACAGTGCCGGTAAATTAAACTGCATCATGGTAGCACCGAGGGTGCCGCCGATAACGATTAATATGCTTGGGATATTGACAAAGATCAACGGGCTTGGGCCTAGTGCAATGGCCGACAGAACAATGCCTGCGGCGGCTAAAACCCCGATAAGCGTAGCTAGATCCATAGAGATTTCCGATGGTATAACCGGTGACGATGGCCCCCTGGGCCGATTGCCATCGGCTTGCTATTTATTTGATGTCATTAAAATGATAAACCGAGTAGGAAATTATAGACTGATTTGGGTCATGTTTGCTACAAAGTGATATCTTGGGGCGAGACTTTAAACTCAAGCACCTCTCGCTGACTCCAAGCCATCAAGATAGCCTATGGTTTGGGCTTCAGCCAGGCCGGTGTATTGTGTCGGTGATAAGGCCAGTAAGCGGTCACGTGCTTCGATCGGTAGCGCAAGTTGCTCGACAAAGCCGATAATGTGTTGCTGGTCGATAGCATCCCGTCCACGGGTCAGGGCCTTGAGCTGTTCGTAGGGCTCAGGCAGACCGTAACGACGCATAACGGTTTGGATGGCTTCGGCGAGTACTTCCCAGGCTTGATCGAGGTCGGAGGCCATTTTGTTCGGGTTGGCGGCAACCTTGTTCAGCCCTTTTAGTAGTGAACTCCAAGCCAACAGGCAGTAGCCACAGGCACTTCCCAGATTACGCAGCACCGTTGAATCAGACAGGTCACGCTGCCAGCGACTAATCGGTAGTTTGCCAGCCAGATGACCAAGCAGGGCGTTGCCGAGGCCCAGATTACCCTCGGCATTTTCAAAATCAATGGGATTCACTTTATGTGGCATAGTTGAAGAGCCGACTTCACCATCCACCAGTTGTTGTGAGAAGTAGCCCAGCGAAATATAAGACCACATATCACGGCTGAAATCGAGCAGAATGGTATTGACTCGAATCAGGGCATGTGCAATTTCTGCAAGATAGTCATGGGGTTCGATCTGGGTTGTCATGGGGTGCCAGCAAATGCCTAAAGAAGTTACGAAGTCGCAGGAGATTGCTGGCCAGTTAAGTTCCGGATAGGCCGCAAGATGCGCATTGAAGTTGCCGACAGCACCATTGAATTTGCCACGAATTTCGATTTTTCGTAGGGTTTTCTGTGCCTGTTGTATGCGCCAGTGGATATTGCTTAGCTCTTTACCTAAAGTGGTCGGTGTAGCGGGCTGGCCATGAGTTCGAGCCAGCATTGGTAGTGCAGCGCTCACTCTTGCCAACTGTACCAGACGATCCTGAATCTGCTGTATTGCCGGCAGCAGCAGATGTTCGCGAGCATAGTGGAGCATCAGGGCGTAAGACAGGTTATTGATGTCTTCAGAAGTGCAGGCGAAATGGGTGAATTCAGCTACCGCAGCCAGTTCCGGGTGATCCCCGATCTGCTCCTTGATGAAATATTCCACCGCCTTGACGTCATGATTGGTGATTCGTTCTATGGCCTTGACACGTGCTGCATGGTCTTCATTAAATTCGGTAAATAACCGTTCAAGGCGTTCAAGGGCAGTGCCCGAAAGAGCAGGAATTTCACTGATTTCTGGTTTTGCAGAGAGGTATTGCAGCCAACGTATCTCTACAAAAACCCGATAGCGGATAAGCCCATATTCGCTGAATATGGGTCGCAAAGCAGCCAGTTTCGCTCCGTAACGGCCGTCCAGGGGTGAGATCGCGGTCAATGGCGTCAGAGCAAGGGTATTTATCGATGAATTCATTGGCGGTTGCGCATAAAATGTGGTGGAAATAACAACTCAGTCTATCATATCGAGGTACGGCAGCCACTTTCATGGATTACCAAATTCGACAATTTTGCAATACGCTTGGACCTGATATGCGGGTCGAGGCGCCATGGCTGGTGAAAACCCTGCGTAAAGGGGCGGGTACCCGGCCCGCTGTCGATGTGGTTTTGTTGGGTGAGCAACAGGTCGTGTATAAGAATTATGTTGCTGCAGCGCCTATTTTCGGACAGTTGCTTGGCCCATTGTTGGTCTGGCGGGAAAGTCGCTCCTTGCAGCGACTGCAAAATCTATCCGGGACCCCGGCCTTGTTGGGGAGAGTGGGCAAACGTGGGCTGGTGATGGAGAAAATCGAAGCCGTACCGGTGTTGCAAGCAACCTTTGATATCGATTGGGCACATTTTTTTCAGCACTATGTGGTATTGCTGGATAATCTACATGCGCTGGGTGTGGCCCATGGTGATTTGCGCAGCCCACACAATACCCTGGTGAATCGTCGGGGCCAGCCCTATGTCGTTGATTTTGTCGCCAGTGTACAGCGGGGTCGTGCCTGGAATTTGCCGGCAAACTGGTTATTCAGGCGTTTGGTATTGGTGGATCGAAGTGCAGTTTTGAAACTGAAAAAACGCTTGGCTCCTGAGTTGTTATCAGCCGAAGAACGGGTAG
>DRJH01000183.1 GCA_011052285.1 Gammaproteobacteria bacterium | reverse complement strand
GATTGTTATGCCTGGGAGTTCTCAAACTGAGGTTTCTCCAGCTGATATCACAAGTGCCGATAACGAAGAGAAAGCAAATCCAACGCCTACCCGCAGGCGGCGTGCACCAAGAAAAAAAGTGGCAACTGATTTGGCCCCCGCACAAACGACGGTGAAAACAGCAAAACCGGTAACTCCGCCTGTGATGCAGCAAATTGAAACCAGCAAACCACTTGTCCCGGCTGCATCTCAGGGGAAACACACCGATTCTTCACAACCACCAGTGGCAAAAACCCAGCCTCCTAGTACGTAGGATCATACATTGCGGCTTCCAGAGCTAGCGTAAGATCCGCCGGTCTGGTGTTAACAGCCAAATTCTGATCGTAGGCCTTCTCGGCAACGGCTACCGCAATGGCCAGGGACAGGGCTCGCACCTTGGTCAGTGCCGGATAGAGTGCACCTCGCTGCAAATCCGTATCATTGACCCGGTCTGAAAGCACTTTTGCCGCAACTAAAAACATGGCATCGGTAATTCTTGAGATCTTGCAAACATAGGCCGCGAGTCCAATTCCCGGAAAAATATAGATATTGTTGCTCTGAGCCGGGTACAAGGTGTTGCCCGCATACTGAACGGCCGCAAAAGGACTGCCACTGGCATAGATAGCCTGCCCTTTGCTCCAGGTGTAGGCTTGCTCGGCAGTACATTCTGCATGGTCGGTAGGATTGGATAATGCCAATATCACGGGACGGGTATTGATCTGACTCATTTGTTCGATGACCGCACGGGTAAACGTACCACCCACACCGGTTGCTCCGATAATCATCTGTGGACGAATGGCTCGAATTGCACCCATCAGGTCCGTAGCCTCATGGTCATGTGCATAGGGCAAATTATGCGGTTGAAGATCGGTTCGTTGCGCAGTGACTAAACCATTAACGTCAACGAACCAAAGCTGTTTTCTGGCATCTTCACGCGTCAATCCGTAGGCACACAATGCTTCCTGGATCAAGTCTCCGATTCCAGTTGCTGCAGACCCGGCACCCAGGAACAAAATGCGCATTTGTGGAAGATCCTGACCCAGAACTCGACAGGCGGCATAGACACCAGCAAGTACCACTGCGGCAGTACCCTGAATGTCGTCGTTAAAAGACAGTACCTTGTTGCGGTATTTGCCCAGCAAATAGTAGGCGTTGGGGGATAGAAAATCCTCCCATTGAATCAAGGCATCCGGGTAAACTTCCTGAACCGCATCAACAAACTCATCGACCAGTTCCTGGTACGCTTCACCTTCAAGTCGTGATACCCGGTCACCGAGGTAGAGTGGGTCTTCGAGCAAATATTGGTTATTGGTTCCCACATCGAGCATAACAGGCAAACCCAGGTGTGGGGGGATCCCGGCACAGGCCGTGTAAAGACTGAGTTTGCCGATGGGAATACCCATGCCACTGGCACCAAGATCACCAAGGCCGAGTATGCGTTGCCCATCAGTGATCACAATGACCCTGATTTCAGATTCAGGCCAATTCCACAATAGCTCACGAATACGCCCTTTATCGTGCCGAGTGATATATAAACCACGGGTTTGCCGGAAAATATGGGAAAATTCAAGGCAGGCCTGGCCAACCGTTGGGGTGTAGATAATCGGTAGTAATTCCTCGATATGATCCATGACCAAACGATAAAACAACCGTTCATTGCGTGACCACAGGGCATGCAGAGTGATGTACCGCTCGATATCACTTCCCTTGCGTCGCAGATTTTGCAAAGAACGCTGGATCTGTGTTTTCTGCGTTGACACCGCAGCAGGCAACAACCCCTGCAGGCGATAACGTTCTCGTTCCTGTAATGTAAAAGCAGTTCCCTTATTCAGATGTCGGTTGTGCAATCGGCTATAGCCGAGCAAATTGGTTTCCATGGAGTTCCTGTAATGACTATGATCCACCCTACTAAGGGGATGGCGTTATACGTTCCGGATACTTAGACAGTTATACTTAGACTGTTATGCTTGGACAGTAAAGAATAACGCAAAGCGTACCAGCATGCCGCGGTAATCGTACACACTATAACTCACCTGGGATCAATGGGTCAGAGCTCGAACAAGGCCACTGCTTCGACATGTGTGGTGTGAGGAAATAAGTCAGCAATACCGGTAGCCCGCAGATGATAACCTTGCTGATGTACCAGGATGGCAGCATCTCGTGCCAAGGTAGCCGGATTGCAAGAGACATAGACAATCTTCCCGGGCCGCCAGCGCTGCATTTGTGAGACGAGCTCGAATGCTCCGGAACGTGGTGGGTCGAGCAAAACATCGTCATAGTGCTGGTCGAGCCATATCGCGGTCTTCAAGGGAGATTCAAATAAATCAGCCTGATGAAATGCCGTGACACCGTCAAGTCTGTTGTGGCATGCGTTCTCGTGTGCCCGACTCACCATGCCCGCATCACCTTCAATCCCGGTTACCTGGCCGCCTCTGCGTGCCGCTGCCAAAGAAAAATTACCCAGGCCACAGAATAGATCCAAAACAGTTTGACCCCTTTTGATAGCAAGCAGGTTTATCGCATGTTGCACCAATTTCTGATTCATTTTCGCATTGACCTGAATAAAATCCAGAGCAGTAAATATCAATTCCAGGTCAAAATCATCAAGACGGTAAGACAGTGTTTGTGGAGAAGGCGGCCATAAAGCCTGCACAGAATCAGGCCCGCCTGGCTGCAGCAGTACTTGGACCGCTTCGGTTCGAGCAAAATCTTTGAGTAACTGCCGATCCTCGGTGGTGAACGCTTGCAAATGCCGAAAGACAAGAGCCACCGTAGCAGCTGCCGCTGCCACCTCGATTTGTGGGATGGCTTCTTTTATAGATAAGGATGACAGCAATTTTTGCAGTGGCAACAACAGAGCAGACAGGCGCTCATCCAGGACCGGGCAACAATTCAGATTGGTAATATAGCTTTTGCCACGTTCCCGAAAGCCCACCAAAATACCACCTTTTTTTGGTACCAGACGTACCCCAAGCCGGGCTTTGCGACGATAGTGCCAGGCATGGTCATGGAGCACTGGCAATAGGACCTGTGGTGTCAATTTGGCGAGTCGCTGCAAACTCTGCACAAGTACATCCTGCTTGAATGCTTGCTGAGCAGTGATCGACTGGTGCTGTAGGGCACAACCGCCACAGGTGCCAAAGACACGACATTCCGGAGCTACTCGGTACAAGGAGGATTCAAGAACTTCCCGTAATTGGCCCTGATAAACCTTGCGTCGTTTTCCGGTGATTTGAAAACGAATCAACTCTTCGGGCAGTGCCCCGTCAACAAATACCACCTTGTCTTCAAGATGAACGACTCCACGGCCATCATGACTGAGATTACTTACCCTTCCCTGGCTGACCGGGAGTTCGGCCCGGTTTTTGCGTTTAGCCATCGAAAAATTGATCTTCCCATAGCACCGTTCGAACACTGTACAGCAGTCCCGAACTCCGCAGTGGCGAGTACCAGGCCGGCATCGGCTTGTTCAAGATGGAAATACGTCAGTTGACAGATAACGATCCCCACGATCACAGATAATGGTAACGATACGTGCGGATGAACCAACATCGCGTAATACCTTGAGTGCCGCACACACCGCACCACCTGAAGATATACCGCAGAAAATCCCTTCCTTCATCGCTAGAAGACGAGTCGTTGATTCTGCTTCCTGCTGTGAGACATCCAACAATTGATCCACGCGTTGTGGATCATAAATTCTGGGCAAATAGGCTTGTGGCCAACGGCGAATGCCGGGTATCTGCGAACCCTCAGTCGGTTGTGCCCCGATGATTTGAATCTGGGGATTTTGTTCCTTGAGATAACGGGATGTGCCCATAATAGTGCCAGTTGTCCCCATAGCGCTAACAAAATGAGTGATTGTTCCTTCACAATCATGCCAGATTTCAGGCCCGGTAGTCAGATAATGCGCATCCGGGTTGTCTGGATTAGAGAACTGGTCAAGAACCTTACCCTGGCCCTGGCGCTGCATTTCTTCCGCCAGATCCCGTGCCGCTTCAATCCCTCCCTCTTTCGACACCAGAATAATTTCTGCTCCAAAGGCTTTCATCACGGCCCGACGCTCGATACTCATGTTTTCGGCCATGATCAGTACCATGTGATAACCACGGATCGATGCTGCCATGGCCAGTGCGATGCCGGTATTGCCACTGGTCGCTTCGATCAGGGTGTCTCCGGGTGTGATGGTCCCGCGCACCTGGGCTTGTACAATCATATTCAGTGCCGGTCGGTCCTTGACCGACCCGGCCGGGTTATTACCTTCAAGCTTGACCCACAGCACCCCACCACCACAGCCGTGAGTCAATTCCTGCAATTGCACCAGTGGTGTATTGCCGATACAAGATTCAAGTGTTTTCATGACCATGAATTTTAGCGCCCGCCAGAGCTAAAAGAAACTTGAAATCCAGGTCAATTTGGGAGCAAACTGTGCACCTTTTCCACAAATCCATCAAGAATATAAAATGACCATAAAAAATCACCTGCTGGGCTTGGTTCAAGTTCACCAACAAGCTTACGCACGTATTTTCTCCGCTTTAGAGGCCGTTTCTGATACCGATTATTTCGCAGATAAGAGACTTTTTTTCTCCTCCATACATGGCACGCTGAATCACTGCTTGTTGGTGGATACTCTTTGGTATTTCCGATTGCTGCAACAGCGCCCTCCATTTACCATGACTGGCCTGGATATGACCTTGCATGATACCCGCGAAGCACTGCAAGTGGCTTTATCACGACAAGCAGAAAAGCTTTTTTCTTTTGTAGGTCATTCCGAAGATACTGTTTTAAATAAAACTCTTATCGTCAAAACATCAAGTGGAATGGAAATTCATCATCCTGTTAGCTGGCTGGTCGCTACCGTAGTCAATCACGGCACGCATCATCGTGGTCAAATTACTGCAGTATTGACGCAGATGGGACTAACCTTCCCTGCTCTGGACTTACCCTTTTATGAAAATTTGCCACCGGCTCAATAATAAGACCTAGGAGCCTGTCCGAGAATAGAAAGCCTGCTGCGGATAAGCGGACTTTGGCCCGATTTCCCCCTGATTCTCGTTAAATACAACCAGTATTCGCCTCACCATGGAAAAATTAACCTCAAATTCGCTTCCCCTCGCTACGACCGCCATGGATGGTGCAAGTGCCGGTTTTGCAGGAGCAACAAACCGGTCGGCTCCTGTTCTCGGACCGCCTCCTGGCCCCCTGAGCATAAGATCCTGAGCATAAAATATGTACCGCACTCCAGATGAGTAGAACACAATATCCTCCTGCCAGGTTGTCGTGGATGGTCTGGGGACTAGGGGGTTTGCTATACCTGATCGGTTTTTTTCACCGCGTTGCTCCCGCAGTCATCACCCGTGAACTCAGCCTTGATTTCAAGCTTGATGCTACGGCACTGGGTAGCTTGTCAGCACTCTATTTCTACAGCTACGTACTCATGCAGGTTCCCACCGGGATCCTGGCTGATCGTTGGGGTGCAAGGAAATTATTGACCAGTGGAGCCTTGGTTGCCGCCGCAGGAGGGCTTCTGTTTGCGCTTTCCCCCAGTTTATGGTGGGCCGGGCTGGGGCGTTTCCTGGTGGGTGGTTCGGTTGCGGTAGCGTACGTCTGTTTACTTAAAGTCTCCTCACACTGGTTGCCGGTCAATCGCTATGCGCTGGCTTCGGCCATTGCACTCTTTTTGGGGATTATCGGGGCTGTTTCTGCCGGTACACCCATGCGCTGGCTTGTTGACGAGATGGGTTGGCGCTGGGTAATGTCGCTGATTGCCGGACTAACGCTGGTGGTGGCCCTACTGATTGGCAAGTTCACTCGAGATGACCCGGCTCAAAAAGGCTATAAAAGCTACTCACTACTCGCTGCAGCCAATAAGGAACAAGATAATTTTTCTCTACCCTCCACCGTTAAAAAGGTACTCAGTTACCGCAATATCCGTCTATTGTGCTTGATCCCTGGAGGTATTGCTGGGGCACTATTGACCTTTTCCGGTCTCTGGGGTGTGCCATTTTTGGTTACGAATTATGGACTCAGCACTGCCGCGGCGGCCAGCCTCTGTTCCGTACAACTGGTCGCGTGGGCCATCGGTGGGCTGTTAATCGGTTGGTTCTGTGACCGTTATGGTCAGTTGCGACGGATCTACCTGGGTAGTTGTCTGCTGCTGCTGATCGGCTGGTCAATCATCATTATTGTCCCGGTGCTACCGATGCCATTATTGGTCGCACTATTGATTCTGACGGGGTTCTTTTCCGGCGCCATTATTATTACGTTTGTTTTTGCGCGCAATACGGTCCCTTCCGAATTGGTCGGTACCGCTTCGGGTATTGTCAATATGGGAGTTATGACCGGGCCCATGTTACTACAACCGGCGGTCGGCTGGATGCTCGATCAGCGCTGGACCGGTGCACTGGTCAACGGTGTTCGTGTGTTCTCACGCCATGCCTATACGATCAGTTTCGGTTTGTTTCTGCTTTGGTTGACCGTCTCCGTGATTGCGATCTGGCTGTCCCGAGAGCCGGTACTCGATTCGAGGTAATCTCGAGCAGTCACACGCAGCGGAGCAAGCCAGGAGGCTGTCCGAGAAGCACTTATCCACAGCTTGGAAAAACGTGCCTTCATACCACATATTTGTTCTTACCTTCACCCTGATTGCTTGCAGCAGTGTTGGCCATGTCAGTGCCAATCCACATCATTGCCACGTCCTAAGAATCTGTAAATAAATAATATAGCTATTTATATGCAGCTCTAAAACCCCTCCATGCCTCCGCAATATCGTGCTCAGTAGATTCTTTAGCGGCCAAAGTGTTTGGAGAAGATAGATGCAGTTTCCAGCAAAAGCTTCTGAAAAAAAAGCATACTTTACAAAATAATTGGTGATTTAGGTACAAATTTTGCTTCTTCTTGTGTAGTAGGTGGTCGGTTTGCGGACCAAGGCAAGGGTCAATATTGGCCTTCATTGACAGGAACAATGAATAGTTCTTTGTATTTTGTAACTATTCAGCGTATTTAGATTTTGGTTCAGTACCAGGCATTTTCGCACGGAGAATTCAATGATACAAACAACAACGGTTGCTACTGTAGACTTTCACCAATCGGAGTACAGCCAGATTACCACCGATTACGATGAAGCGTATCAGTTGTACTGGTGTTATATGCATGCCCAGCCACGAGCCTGCTTTACAAAAACGATGCTACGTGAACTCAATCATTGTTTTCATACCCTGAAAAATAACCCTGAGGCGCTTGACGAGCGACCCATTCGTTATATGGTGCTCGCCTCGAAGATACCAGGGATTTATAACCTGGGTGGTGATCTCAATCTATTCAGGGAGCTTATCACCACCCACGATCGCGAAGGTTTATTGCATTATGCGACCACCTGTATCGATGCGTTGTACGCAAAAATGACGATCTACGAAAAAGGCATGGTACACATTACCCTGGTCCAGGGAGACGCGCTTGGTGGCGGAATGGAATGTGCTCTCTCAAGTGATGTGCTTATTGCCGAACACAGCGCCAGGATGGGTATGCCGGAAATTTTATTGGTCTCAGTGCGCTAGTTAAAACTATGCATTTTAATGCAAGGCTTTAGCTGCTACACAAATATGCTAAGCTGAAAGGCGAGATGAGTGAGCAGAGACGAAGTGGACATACGGTAACGCGATTTACGGCGCATTTGGTATGGATAACGAAGTATAGATATCCAGTATTAACAGGGGATGTACAGCGGCGATGCCGCGAGTTAATAGTCCAAATATGTGATGCAGAGGATGTACAGATATTGACGGGAGTGGTGAGTAAAGATCATGTGCACGCTCACATTGAATATCGGCCGAAGTTATCGGTGAGTGACTTGGTGAAGCGACTGAAGGGGCGGACGTCACGAATTCTACAGCAAGAATTCCCGCAGTTAAGGAAGCGCTATTGGGGGCGACATTTTTGGGCGATAGGATATGGAGGCTGGTCGACGGGGAATGTAACGGAAGCGATGGTGCAGGAATATCTGGAGCACCATCGGAACAAGTCGAACAAGGAGAACAGGAAGATGATTCTAGAATGAGGACTTTCAGTCCCCCCGCAACCTATGTACTTTCAGTGCATAGTGGTTGAGTTTTCTTTTTCCCGAAGAGGTCGCTCAGGCCTGTAGCCTTATCGATAAAAATTTCAAAGTAGAATATCGTAAAAATATTGGCCAAAAACTTTTGCCGAATGAATTTGGGTACCAATCAGTTCATTTCACTGTACGTCTACTTCCGGAATGGCTAAGTGTTCCGTCGCTTCGTAACTATTCGGCGTTTCAGGCAGAGATACAGGTACGCACTTTATCGCAACACAACTGGGCGGTCGCGGCTCGACTACTTCAATATAATGACGAATCTTTTGCTCCACCATCTGTGCAGCGCTCTTTTTATCGGGTGGCAGCCCTATTAGAAGTAGTCGATCTCGAACTGGAACGAGTACATAAAGAACGCAAGTCCTACAAGGAGCGGATTACAGCTGATGGTTTCGATCAACCTCTTAATGTTGACCTATTGGAGGCTATATTAGCCGCAAATTTACCTAAGTCACATCGACTAGACGTTGATGATAATGCTACTCTTCTTCTAGATCTCAATCGCTGCGGTGTAAAAAAAGGAGCGGAGGTGATCGCTTTGATTGATAAGCATCTTACACAGGCACTTGTAAACGATGCGATGGCATTAAAGGCTGCTCAGGCAGGAGATACAACCTATGAAGTTGATCCATCTCGCCTCAAAAATGGTGTCTTTTATTCCCACGTTGGACTAATGCAGAATATCCTGAATCTGGAGTATGGTGTAGATTGGCGACGCACATGAAACGATTATTTACCCTGATGAATAGAGGTTTTCCAATGAAAAATTCTAGGTTACTTGAGATAAACGGCATACTATATAAGAAGAGCTCTTCCAGCTTTCGAGGAGGAGGCCGCTGTGTTGGTGTCGCGTCCAATGGTGGAACGGTATCTGTCGTGAATACAAAATCAAAAGGCCCTGTTATCGAGTTTACTCTAGAGGAATGGGAAGCATTTATCGATGGTGTCAAGAAAGGGGAGTTCGATACCGACAATATAAAATAGTGATGGATAGGTGATAGTTATTTTCCGTATTCGATCCATCTCATTTTATTGATGCTTAACGTAAATGCCGTAGGCAAAATATACAGATTACAGGACAGAACGTGGACTTTGTAGCGTGGATGTTCAGGCTTATTTGGGTGTTTAGAGGGTGCAGGCCTGCGCTATTACGTTATTTTGCAGGGCGAACAGCTTGTAGCTGTGCTTTACGTACGTTACTTTCCGCTCAGGAAAACATGCTGTGCCTGCCAGGGTCATTATACATTGCGGGTTGGAGTCTTTGAGAACCCGCCAACCTGGCAGTACTTTGCCAGTGCTGATATTGACTATATGATCAGACCAGACTAGACTAGATCGTATGGAAGGCTCTGTTACTTTGGGATGTCATAACGTTACAGAAAAACAGGTTACCTATGCGCATTACCAATATTTCTGAGGCAAAATCCAGCTTGTCGTACTTGATTAAATGTGTTGAGGAGACCAATGAGCCGGTGATCATTGGCCGAGCCGGCAAGCCCGTGGCGGTTTTGACGGCCTTCAAGCAGGATTCTTCTCCTCGTGTACTCGGCGGAAGTTGGGAAGGCAAAGTGGAAATAGCAGAGGACTTCGATGCCACGAGTGACGATATGCTCGATGGCTTTTATCGCTCGATCATCTTTCCAGAGTAGTCGTGAATCTACTGCTTGATACACATGTGCTGATTTGGGCGCTGGAAAATAATAGCAGGCTTTCTATGGAAGCTCGTGATGCCATTATTGATGGAGAGAATATGGTCTTTGTCAGTGCTGTCTCGGTCTGGGAAATCGGCATTAAAAAGGCCATGGGGAAACTCAAAGCCCCTGACAATCTTCTTGAAGAAGTCGCGCTTCATCGCTTTACTCCATTGAATATTCATTTTGAGCATGCACAATTGGCTGGCGAGTTAGCAGATATTCACAAGGATCCGTTTGATCGAATGCTCATAGCTCAAGCTATCCTGGAAAAATTGACCCTGGTTACAAGAGACAAGACGATAGCCCGGTATGATGTAAGTTTGCTTGAAATCAAATAAGCAGACAAGCAGACACGGGGTCAGGTCTTGCATTACGACAATGCTACAATGCGATGATGTAGAGTGTCGACATGGCAAGGTCACTGAGAATAGAGTATCCGGGTGTGCTCTATCATGTTACTTCACGAGGTAATGCGCAGGCAGATAGCTACCTGAGCGACTCTGAAAAATAAGTACATGGGATTCGTTGAATCAGCAAGTATACTCACCTCATTCAAGAATACCCCGTTTTCCCATCAATGATTTGAAAGTTCTCAGCCAATAAGGTCCGTAATGCTGGCAAATGGGAATCGG
>DRJH01000182.1 GCA_011052285.1 Gammaproteobacteria bacterium | reverse complement strand
TGGCTGGTGCTCTGGCAGCCAATGCTTCGACACCGGCACCACACTTGCTATCCAGTGCCAACAACACGGATGCAAGTTGTGCACAGAGCTGATCCGGCACCACCACGGATTCGGTTTCCAGAGCGAAATGGTGTTGCCAATGCATGCTGTTGATCGCGGCGATACGTGCACCGGCAAGACCTGCACGACGGATATTCAAACCAATGATCGGCTGATCCTTGCGCGGATTTGCTCCCACCAGCAACAGACTCTGGGCCGTAGCGATCTCCTCAATCCCCAGTTCCATACCGGGGCGCAGCGGTGCTATCTCATCAGCAGAAAAATCCACTTGACGTAGCCGATGATCAATATTTCCACTACCAAGAGCCCGCAGCAATTTCTGCAACAGATAAAACTCCTCGGCGGTACTGCCCGGTGCGGCCAATGCCCCCAACTGCTCTGCTCCGTAGCGCTCGATCAAGCCCCTGATTCCCGTCACAGTAAAGTCCAGTGCCACCTGCCAGGATACTTCGCGCCATTGATCCTCAACCCGAATCATCGGCTTAAGGAGACGCTGACCACTGTTGTTGCCGACGTAACTGTAGCGATCCCGATCAGACAGCCAGCAATCATTGATGGTCTCGTTAACCACCGGCAGAACGCGCTTAACCTGACCCCTGACGCTCTGAATGGTAAGGTTGGATCCTACACAATCGTGTGGACTGATGCCATCGCTGCTGCTTAACTCCCAAACCCGGGCCGTAAAGCGGTAGGGCTTAGACGTCAAGGCACCGACCGGGCACAGGTCAATAATATTGCCCGATAATTCAGAATTAACTGGCTCATCAAGAAAGCTGTGGATACTCGAACGATCACCACGTCCGAGCATACCGAGTTCCATCACCCCGGCAATTTCGTTACCAAAACGGACGCAACGGGTACAATGAATGCAACGGGTCATTTCCGTAGCAATCAGTGGCCCCATATCCGGGCTGACCACTGCTCTCTTGCGCTCGGTAAAGCGTGATACATCCTTGCCGTAACCCAGGGCCTGATCCTGAAGCGGGCACTCCCCACCCTGATCACAGATCGGGCAGTCCAGCGGATGATTGATGAGCAGAAATTCCATGGTGGATTTCTGTGCTTCCCGGGCTGCCGATGAACGGGTGGATACCTTCATCCCATCACTCACCGTCGTGGCGCAGGCCGGCAAAGGTTTAGGTGCTTTTTCCACTTCCACCAGGCACATCCGGCAATTTGCTGCAACCGTTAATTTACGATGGTAACAGAACCGGGGGATATAGATTCCAGCTTCGTCAGCAGCCTCGATGATCTTGATGCCGTCACGAACCTGCAGTTGTTTGCCGTCTATTTCGATACTGGGCATGGTGCCTTTGTCCGTCTCAAGCTGCCTGACTGCCGGCCGGATCGACAATCAGTCGTTCCAACTCAGCGCGATAATATTTCAAAAAACCCTGCACCGGCATGGCGGCTGCATCACCTAAGGCACAGATGGTGCGACCACGGATGTTGGTGGCCACCGATTCCAGCAAATCCAGGTCTCCCGGCTTACCCTCACCCCGGCGAATCCGTTGCACCGTGTGATGTAACCAGCCGGTGCCTTCCCGACAAGGGGTACACTGCCCACAGGATTCCTCGTGGTAAAAAGCGGTAATCCGCTCCAGCAATCTGACCATATCGGTGGACTCGTCCATAACAATCACCGAGCCGGCACCGAGCATAGAACCGGCTTTGGCAATCGCATCGTAATCCATGGTGCAGGCCATCATCACCTCGGCCGGCAATATTGGCGTCGAGGAACCACCGGGGATCACCGCCTTGAGTTTGCCGCCATTGAGCATCCCTCCAGCCAGTTCCAGCAGTTCAGGGAAGGGGGTACCCAGCGGTATTTCATAGACGCCGGGCCGACTGACATGGCCCGATACGGTAAAGATCTTGCTGCCACCATTCTTCGGTGGCCCCATCTCGGCAAACCAGGCCGCGCCGTTACGAAGGATAGCCGGTACCGAGGCCAGTGTCTCCGTGTTATTAATGGTCGTCGGTCGGCCGAATAAACCCACTTGGGCCGGAAAGGGTGGCTTGAGAAAACGTGGTTGTCCCTTTTTGCCTTCCAACGATTCGAGAAGCGCAGTTTCTTCGCCACAGATATAGGCCCCGGCCCCGAGGTGTACATAGGGGATAAAATCGACCCCTGAATCCAGAATATCCTGACCTAACAAACCCGCCGCCATCGCCTCATCAATGGCCGCCTGAAAACGTTCATAGGGCTCCCAGAATTCACCACGGATATAGTTGTAGCCAACCGTAGCACCGATACTGTAACCGGCGATGGCCATGCCCTCTACCAGGGCATGTGGATTGTAACGCAGGATATCCCGGTCTTTGAAGGTACCAGGCTCCCCCTCATCGGAATTACAGACAATATATTTCTGTCCTTCCACATCTTTAGGCATAAAACTCCACTTCAACCCGGTTGGAAAGCCGGCCCCTCCACGGCCACGCAGGCCGGAATTCTTGACCTCCTCGATAATCTGATTCGGCGGTATTTTCTCTTCAAGAATCCGCCGCCAAGACTGATAACCGCCAGATTTCTCGTAAGCCCGCAGCGTCCATGGCTCAGTCACCGCGGGATCCGGCAGGCAGACTTGTACAATCTCAACCATCAGCCCAATCCTTCCAGAATCTCATCGACCCGTTCCGGGGTCAGGTGTTCGTAGTAGTCCTTATCCACCTGCATCATAGGTGCACCACCGCAGGCTGCCAGACACTCGACCTGCTTGAGGGTAAATTTACCGTCTTCACTCGTCTCCCCCAGTCGGATACCCAAACGCGACTGCAGATGTTCCAGGATAGTATCGGAGCCACGCAACATACAACTCAGGTTAGTGCACAGAAAAATAACATGTCGACCGACCGGCTGCAGATGATACATGGAGTAAAAAGTAGCCACTTCCATAGCCCTGACACGTGGTACACCAACCAAAGCAGCCACTTCGGAAATCAACTCTGGAGCCAGCCAGCCATGTTGTTCCTGGGCAATACGCAAGCCGGCCATGACCGCCGAGGCCTTTCGTTCAGTCGGGTACTTGGCGATCTCCTGTTCAATGGCAGCAATAGACGCCGCAGTCAAAGACGCCGTTTGTTCAAGAACAGCATTCAACGATCTATCTCTCCGAAGACAATATCCAGGGTACCGATCATGGCCACCATATCGGCCAACATATGGCCCTTCGACAATTCATTAAGGGCGCTGATATGGGCAAACCCCGGAGCCCGAATCTTCATCCGATAGGGCTTGTTGGCACCATCGGACAGCAGATAGATTCCAAATTCACCCTTGGGTGCCTCGATGGCGGCATAAACCTCACCCTCGGGAACACAGTAGCCTTCCGAGGCCAGTTTAAAGTGATGGATCAGCGACTCCATGTCCGCTTTCATGGATTCCCGGGATGGCGGGGTCACCTTGTTGTTGTCGGCAATGACGAGTCCTGGGTGCTTGCGTAACCAGTCGACACATTGGCGGATAATGCAATTAGACTGGCGGAATTCTTCGACTCGTACCAGATAACGGTCGTAACAGTCACCCTCGCTTCCCACGGGAATATCAAAATCCAGCCGATCATACACCTCGTAGGGCTGCTTTTTGCGCAAATCCCATTCCACACCAGAGCCACGCAGCATGGGACCAGAAAACCCCATCTGCATAGCCCGTTCCGGAGAGATCACACCAATACCGACAGTTCGCTGCTTCCAGATCCGGTTATCCGTCAGCAAGGTCTCATAATCATCCACATAACCGGGAAAACGCTGCGTGAAATCCTCAATAAAATCCAGCATTGAGCCCTGGCGGTTGAAGTTTCGGTGTTCGAGACTACGTTCCGTGTAACCCCCGGCTTTGCGGTATTGCGGCATACTCTCAGGAAGGTCCCGATAGACACCACCAGGCCGGTAATAGGTGGCATGCATCCGTGCTCCTGATACGCCTTCGTAACAATCCATGAGGTCTTCACGTTCGCGAAAAGCATACAGAAATACAGTCATTGCACCGATATCAAGCGCATGCGCACCCAACCACAACAAATGATTGAGAATACGCGTAATTTCGTCAAACATGACCCGGATATACTGGGCCCGTATCGGTACTTCCAGCCCCAGTAACTTCTCGATAGCCAGGACATAGGCATGCTCACTACACATCATGGATACATAATCGAGCCGATCCATATAGCCGATACTTTGGTTGAACGGTTTGCTCTCGGCCAGCTTTTCGGTAGCTCGGTGCAGCAAGCCGACATGCGGATCCACATGTTCGATGACTTCGCCATCCATTTCCATCACCACTCGCAACACACCATGCGCCGCAGGGTGCTGTGGTCCAAAGTTCAGTGTGTAGTTGCGTATTTCAGCCACCGAAATTTTCCTCACGGATGATACGTGGCGTCAGTATTCTCGGCTGCAGCGAAACCGGCTCATACACCACACTGCCCTTATCCGGATCATAGCGAACTTCCACCTTGCCCGTGAGCGGAAAATCTTTACGAAACGGGTGGCCGATAAAACCATAATCAGTGAGAATTCTACGCAGATCCGGATGCCCCTCAAAGACGATACCAAACAGATCAAAAGCCTCACGTTCAAACCAGTCAACGCCGCTCCAGATGCCCACCACGGAAGGTAACATAGGCATTTTATCGTCGAGCCAGACCCGCAGCCGTAGCCGCCAGTTGTTTCGAATGGACAACAGATGATAGACCACCGCGAAGCGAGCGGGTTTAACCATCTCCCGGGCCGCCTCCTGCCCCCATTGCAGATAATCAACGCCACATACATCCATAGCTTGCTCAAAACCAAACCGTGAATCATCACGCAGGATCTTTGCAACTTCCAGAATATCCTCTGCAGCAACTTCCACAGTCAACTCGCCTCGATCAATAGTCGAAGAGGTGATTTTTTCAGCCAGGGTATCGGTCAATACTTGCTGCAGATTTTGCATCCTGTTCATACGATCGACTCAGCGGGCAATGGTATTGGTTTCACGAATCTTGCGCTGTAGCTGCAAGATGCCGTAGATCAGGGCTTCAGCCGTGGGCGGGCAGCCAGGCACATAGACGTCCACCGGCACCACCCGGTCACAACCGCGCACTACAGCATAAGAGTAATGATAGTAACCGCCACCATTGGCACACGATCCCATGGAAATCACCCAACGTGGTTCAGCCATCTGGTCATAGACTTTGCGTAAGGCCGGCGCCATTTTATTGCACAGGGTACCGGCCACAATCATGACATCAGATTGTCTGGGGCTGGGACGGAAAACGATACCAAAGCGATCCAGGTCATAACGTGAGGCACCTGCCTGCATCATCTCGACCGCACAGCAGGCCAAACCAAAGGTCATTGGCCACATCGAGCCATTGCGACTCCAATTGATCAGCTTATCAGCTGAAGTGGTGATCCAGCCTTCTTCGAGCAACCCTTCAATAGACATCGCCGATCCGTCCTAATCCCATTCCAACGCGCCACGGCACCATTCAAAAACAAACCCCACAACCAAAACAAACAGAAATATGAGCATGGAAACAAAGCCGAATACACCGATCTGGTCCAGGGCCACCGCCCAGGGAAACAAAAAGGCAATCTCCAAATCAAAAAGAATAAAAAAGATAGCCACCAGATAATAACGCACGTCAAACTTCATTCGCGCATCTTCAAACGGCTCAAACCCACATTCATAAGGGGAGTTCTTTTCCACATCCGGGCGACTTGGGCTCAACATACTACCCATGGCAATCATCATCACACCGACTGCCACAGCAATAATAATGAAAAACAGCACCGGTAGATATTCTGCCAGCACATTCGGGCTCCTTGGAATGGAAGACGCAGTCTATGTTCGAGGGGCTGGTAAGTCAAGACTGGCAGCTTGGTAGTAAATAATTTGAGGCTTTATTCTGATCTGGATCAGAAATCCAAACCGCCCGCTGGCACACCCTGAGAGTGCTTTCGCAAACTACTTTACATACGGTATCTGGTACATACGGTATTTGGCACATACGAAATTTGGTGCCGAAGGCCGGACTCGAACCGGCACGGCTTAACGCCACCGCCCCCTCAAGACGGCGTGTCTACCAATTCCACCACTTCGGCATACCAAACACTATAGCACTATACTTCTACTTCCTTCAGGCTTACCACGACGACGCGAACGGTACTATTACTTCGGGACCACCGGCACACCACCCTGCCCGGTTACTGGATCCGGTTTAGTCGGCACTTTCTTATCGCTTTGCTTCGCGGGTATCGTCACTGACTGGCTTTGCTCAAGACGCTGGCTGACGCTTTGCGGCTTGCTGCGATGCGTATACAGGTAACCTAGCGACAAGCTGGTAATAAAAAAAAGTGTCACCACAACAGCCGTCGTGCGACTGAGGAAATTGGCAGAGCCTCGGGCACCGAAGGCCGTTTGTGAACCGCCGCCAAAGGCTGCCCCGGCATCGGCTCCTTTACCATGCTGCAATAGCACCAAGGCAATAATGACTACTGCGGCAATAATATGGACCACCAATAGCAAATTAATAATCATAAGCTGTTCACTCAAATACCTTAATGGGACTGTGCTGCGGCGTGGCAAATGGCCAAAAAGCTTTCAGCCTGCAAGGATGCTCCACCAATCAGTCCGCCGTCAATATCCTGCTCTGCGAACAAGCGCCCCGCATTGCCCGCATTGACACTGCCGCCATACAACAAACGCACACTATCTGCAACAGTTCCCGCATGGGTAGCCAGAAATGTACGAATATGTGCATGCACATCCTGAGCCTGCTCAGGTGTAGCCGTCATGCCGGTGCCTATAGCCCATACCGGCTCATAGGCAACCACAGCCTGTCGCCATGCGGTAGCAGGCACCCGTTCAGCCACCGCCTGCAGCTGCGCTGCAATGACTCCCTCTGTCGTTCCCGACTGCCGCTGCTGCAACGTCTCACCGACACAAAGCACCGGCACCAACCCATACTCCTGGGCGACTTGAAATTTCTTTGCTACCTGAACACTGGTTTCGCCAAAGAGCGCTCGCCGTTCTGAATGCCCGACCAACACATAGTGGCAACCAAACTCGACAAGCATCGGAGCGGATATCTCACCGGTAAATGCGCCAGCAGCATGGGTATCAAGATTCTGTGCGCCCCAAAGAACCTCACTGCCAGACAATCTCTGCTCAACCAGCGGCAATAAAATAGACGGTGGACACACGGCGACATCCACCTCACCCACTTTGCCCATACCCGCTACGATAGCCTCCAGCAAAACCGCTGATTCGGCTTTGCTGCCATTCATCTTCCAGTTTCCTGCTACCAGTGTTCTGCGCATAATGACTCTCGCCCGCATATTACCATTCAATTTCATCCTTTGTTGTGGTCGAAACCGTACGCACAGAAAAGGGGGTGCGATAGTACTCATATGAACACCAGAATGCAATCATAAGATCGCAAGGTCGGTGGCTCCCGCTGACAGCAGATTTGCTTGCTGTTTCCTAGTTCCAAGGCTCCCATGAGCCTAAGGTCACTCCACAACAGCCAGGCTTAATTGTACCCGGGCAAATCGCCGCTTACCGACCTGGATAAGGTGTTTCCTGCCCACCTGCAAACGTTGCCGACTGTCCTCAGTCTTTGCTCCATCAACTCTCACCGCCCCCTGGCGAACCATGCGATGTGCGTCCGAAGTTGAGGCGGTCAGCCCTGCCAGCTTTAAAATATTGGCCAGTGGCATCCCTGCTGCAGCAACAGTCAGATTGACATCGGGTATCTCTCTTGGTAGATGGCCTTTCTGGTAACGATCGACGAAAGCCTGGTGGGCTCTTCCCGCCTGCCTTTTATCATGAAAGCGACTCACCAGTTCCCCGGCCAGTAAAAATTTAATATCACGAGGATTGCAGCCTTCTTTAATGCTTTCTTTAAGTCGATCAATTTCCACGATATCCTTAAAACTGAGGAGTTCGAAGTAACGCCACATCAATGTGTCACTGATCGACATCAATTTACCAAACATATCATCCGCCGGATCGGTCACTCCGATGTAGTTACCTAGCGATTTCGACATTTTCTGAATACCATCCAGGCCTTCAAGCAGTGGCATAGTCAATACGACCTGTGGCAACTGGCCGTATTGCTTTTGCAGCTCCCTTCCCACCAATAAATTGAACTTCTGGTCTGTGCCACCGAGTTCCACATCCGAGCACATAGCCACCGAGTCATAGCCTTGAACCAGCGGGTACATGAATTCATGAATCGCAATGGGCTGACCATTGCGGTAACGCTTACTGAAGTCATCCCGCTCCAGCATACGGGCCACCGTATGCCGGGCAGCGAGGCGAATCATATCTTCCGCCGTCATGGAGCCGAACCATGTTGAATTAAACATTACCGTCGTACGATCCGGATCAAGAATCTTGAATACTTGCTGCTGGTAGGTCACAGCATTGGCCTTCACCTCTTCTGCTGACAGGGCTGGGCGCGTGGCACTTTTACCCGTGGGGTCACCGATCATGCCGGTAAAATCGCCAATTAGAAATAAAACCTCATGCCCCAGATCCTGAAAATGCCGTAACTTAGTAATCAGCACGGTATGTCCCAGATGTAAATCCGGTGCGGTGGGATCAAAACCAGCCTTAACACGAAGCGGGCGTCCGCTTTGCAAGCGTTCCGCCAATTCGGACTCAACCAACACTTCTTCGGCGCCCCGTTTGATCAATGCCATGGCTTGTTGCATAGGTATTTCTTTCTCTGGTATAGCAGTTGGGATTACGGCCAGATCATCTGCACAGCAGACATCTTGGGCAAAGCTGTGATTCTGCCACACTCTGGCTTTGACCTTAAGCGAACTTCACTATAAAGTGTCGTCTGCAAAAATTGATGCCAAATATCCTATTACTGATGAGTAGCCACCCCACCCCCAACAAATCCGGCCCCAAATTCCTCAATCGGGATTACCGCTATCTGCTGTTAACCGTAATTTTGGCAGTTTCATTATTCCTGCTGTTTGACAACCCCAACCGGTACGACACGACGACGCCATCTGTACCACCGACACAGACGGACTACACCCCTGTACAAGCTCCAACCTCACAACACTTGATCTCAGCAGCCACTGATTCGCAAAAATCCGTTGTTGCTGACAATTCCGCCAACAGCGACTTCACCATCTTGCCGGTAGCAAGCAATCCCGAGACAGGCAGCAGTAAATCCGTCGCCAAGCCGAAAACAACACAAAACAGCAAGCCCGTTGAAAAGCAGACAACCGTAGCAAGTAACGAGCCCGTCGCAGGGCCGGTAACCGGACAAAACAACAAACCTATTGCGAGACCGGTGGCCAAACAAAACAACAAGCCCATTGAGAAACCGGTAACCCTACAAAACAACAAACCTATTGCGAGGCCAGTGACCGTACAAAATAACAAACCTGTTCAGAAGCCGGTGATCGTACAAAATAATAAGCCTGTTCAGAGGCCGGTGGCCAAACAAAACAACACGCCCATTAAGGAACCGGTAACCCTACAAAATAACAATCCCACTGAGAAATCAGCAACCGTACCGCTGCACAAACCAAGTGCACGTGATATTGACAAACAGTGGCAGCATTACCTGGTCCGCAAAGGCGACTCCCTGAGCCGTATCTTCAAACGCCTGCAATTGCCGCAAGCTCTGGCCTTGAGCCTGAGCCGAAACCGTCCCGGTTCGTTGTTACAACGCTTGCGCCCGGGTAGATCCTTGTACTGGAAAAGTGCTGCCGACCATAGCTTACTGGCGATGAGTTATGAATTCAGTGCGGAAAACACCTTGGAGATTCGCCAAACAGCAGCTGGCTACCAAACTTCGATCAGCCCCAAGCCGGTACAGACCGTACAACGACAAGCCCGTGGCAAAATTATCTCATCACTCGCACAGGCGATACGGCTACAACGTGTACCTGTATCCGTGATGCTACAACTGGTGGATATTTTTGGCTGGGATATCGATTTTGGCCAGGATTTACGTCGCGGTGATCGTTTCAATGTGCTCTGGCAGCAAGATCGCTGGCAGGGTAAGCTCGTCCGTAACGGACCGGTTCTAGCCGCAGAGTTTGTTAATCAAGGTATTCGCTACCGCGCTGTACGCTTTACCGACAGCCTCAACAAAACGGGCTACTATGCACCGGATGGCAGCAGCCTACGACGCAGCTTTTTGAAAACTCCAGTTAAATTCAGCCGTATCAGCTCCGGATTCTCACTACGACGCTACCACCCCAAACTCAAAAAGTGGCGTGCCCATAATGGTGTGGACTACGCAGCACCTCGTGGTACATCAGTGCGATCTACTGCTGATGGTACGATCTTGTTCAAGGGTTGGAAAGGAGGCTATGGTCGTACCGTAATTATTCGACACGGCGGCCCCTACAGCACCGTTTATGCTCATCTATCAAAATTTTCACGTGGCCTGCGCAGCGGCAGTCGTGTCAAACAGGGTGACATCATTGCCTACGTCGGCAGTAGCGGCCTGGCAACCGGCCCACACCTGCATTACGAGTTTCGAGTCAATGGCAAATACAAGAATCCGGTAACCTTTCGTCCCCCTCGGGTGCTGGCAATTTCGAAACAAGAACTTCTGGCATTTCGTAATAGCACGCGACAGTATCTGGCCAAACTTGAGGCAGGGCAGCAGATCCGGATTGTCGCTAACCGCTAATTACCTGTGTCAGAGCAGATCATCGTTAATTGTGCAAACTCCGAACACTGCGTTAGCGGATAGAACAGGCTGTTATATCGGACTCATGTCCGGCACCAGTGCCGATGCCATAGATGCTGCTGTGGTGATGCTGCATGACCACTCACTACAACTGCTGGCAGCCCAGAATACACCGATCGACACCATACTGCTGGATGAAATTCGCCGTCTCATGGCACCGCAAGGATATGATGAACTGGCACGCTGCGCTCGTTTGGATATCCAGCTCGGCGATACTTTCGCTCAGGCTGCCGGGTCAGTCATTCGCCTGGCTGGGTTGACCCACCAGGAAATCCGCGCCATAGGTAGCCACGGACAAACCCTGCGCCATGCACCGCAAGGCGCTTCACCCTATAGCATCCAGATTGGGCAGCCCGCTGTGATCGCCGAACGAACCGGCATCACCACAGTCGCCCACTTTCGACAAGCAGACCTGGCAGCCGGTGGCCAGGGAGCACCACTGGCACCCTTGTTTCATCAAGCTTTTTTTTCTGCGCACGGTATCGAGCGGGCGATCGTCAATATCGGCGGTATCGCCAACATCTCTATCCTTGTCACCGACCCACAACAAGCTGCCAAGGGTTTTGACTGTGGTCCCGGAAATACCTTGATGGATCACCATTGCCAACAAATTCAGGGCCGTAAATTTGACCAGGATGGACAGTGGGCTGCAAGTGGCAAAGTTGACCAGGCATTATTGCAACAATTGTTACAAGATCCGTATTTTTCACAGCCCCCTCCGAAAAGCACTGGCCTGGAGTATTTTAATTTTGACTGGTTAGGCTCATACCAACGAGCATCCTCAATACAGCCAGCCGACCTGCAAGCAACCTTGCTCGAATTAACCGTGGTCTCGATCACTGATGCGCTTAAACGTTATGCACCGCAGGCTCGCGAAGTGTATGTTTGTGGTGGTGGCAGCAACAATCGAACCCTGTTGCAGCGTATTGCAAACCGTATGTACCCACTTTCCGTAACAGACACAAACGCTCTGGGTCTGGCACCCGACTGGGTGGAAGCAGCTGGCTTCGCCTGGTTGGCCTGTCAAACACTAGTAGGCCATCCAGTCAACACGGTGCCGATCACCGGTGCCCAACATGCGGTGATTGCTGGTGCCGTTTATCGGGTATGACGGTATCAGGACGAGGCATCACGTGCGTTAGAGCGGCGACCTCTTTACGTTAAACGCTCTGCGCCATAAAACGAGATGTCCGCACCGCTGTGCTACTCGGGCAGCTACACTTAGATTGAAAATGAGGAACCACAGCCGCAGGTGGCTGATGCATTCGGATTATCCACCACGAAGCGAGCACCCTGCAGATCATCGATATAGTCCACCCGCGCTCCCTGCAGATATTGCAAGCTCAATGGATCAACCAACACGGACAACCCCGAGCAGCTAACTTCCAGATCATCATCTTGCGCCTGATCAAAAGAAAATCCGTACTGAAACCCAGAGCAACCCCCGCCGCGGATAAATACCCGCATTTTCAGATCTTGCCTACCATCAGCAGCAATTAACTCCTGCACACGTGCTGCTGCCGCATCAGATAATCTCAATAAATTCATTGTTTTACCCATATATGATCACTCATAAGCCCAGTAGGCAGTCTGCCGAGCCCTTATCCCTTTCCAATGGTGAGAATGTGTGACAATGGCTTTCGCTAGCTGCGGATTTACTTGCCGAGTAACGACATGGGAGTACTCCGCTGCAGACTCCTAGGAGGCTATCCGAGAATAGGTACCGTGGCCAGGGAAAACGGGCCAAAGTCCACTTATCCGCAGTAGGTTCTCTATGCTCGGACAGCCTCTTAATCTGTTTTTAAGGAGCGAGTGACTGATTTCGCTCTTGATGGCGGTGATGGGGTCGTCACGGCTGCCGTGGAATTGTTCCGCGAGCTCAAATTACCATTTACGGCGGCACCGAGCTCCATCTCGATTGTAGCATAATGGATATCTCCATGTATGCGAGCCCGAGCCTGGAGTTCAATTCGGTTACTGGAGACCAGTTTGCCCTTCACAGCCCCGTTAACAATCACATGTGGGACCGTGACATCGCCTTCCACCAAGCCGCTTTCGCCTATAATCAATACGCTTTCCGGGTGTTTTTCATCCGCCGAAGTAACATTTCCCAATACCTTGCCATCGATTCGCAGACCCCCTGAAAATTTCAAATTACCGGTAATTTCAATACTTTTGCCAATCATGGCATCAATGCCTTCGGCAGGTAGTCTTTGCGTAATATCATCGTCTGAATGATCATTAGATTTCATTCTCAGCATTTTACCCTCCAACAGTTTGGTCAACGCACAGTTTGGTCAGCGCAGCAGCGCAAGGATAGCACTTTCTCGTCAACTTATCCTTGCAGGCTATCCGAGAACAGACAAGCTACTGCGAAAAAGCTGTCATTGGCCAGATTTTCTCTACGGGGTTACCGCCGCTCCGGTCAGCCCTGTGGATTCTTCGACTGCGAACATAAGATTCATGTTCTGCACCGCCTGACCGGCTGCACCTTTGACCAGATTATCTTCGACGACCAGGATCACAACGGTTCGCTGGTCAGGGGCCAGATGACAGGCCATTCGACAAACATTTGCGCCATGCACACTGCGCGTTTCCGGGTGGCTACCCTGCGGCATCACATCAACAAAGGGCTCTTCCTGGTAGCATTCTTCAAATACGCTCTGCACATCAAGCCCGGGATCCTTGAGCCGTGCATAAAGCGTAGCATGGATACCTCGAATCATCGGCACCAGATGCGGAACAAAGGTCAGTCCAACTGCTTGCTCCGACATCTCGTCCAAACCTTGGCATATCTCCGGCCAATGGCGGTGTCCTGATACCGCATAGGCTTTGAAGGATTCGCTGGTTTCGCATAATAAGCCACTGACTGCAGCCTTACGACCTGCGCCACTGACTCCCGACTTGCAGTCTGCTATCAGCGCCCCGGTCTCAACCGCAGCTTGCTCCAGCAATGGCAGAAAACCCAATTGTACCGCCGTTGGATAACACCCAGGATTGGCCACCAGACGGGCTTCCCTGATCTGCTGGCGGTGAGTTTCCGGCAGGCCATAAACTGCCTCGGATAGTAACTGTGGGCAACTGTGGGCTTGCCCATACCACTGTTCCCATACAGCCACATCCCGGATCCTGAAATCTGCTGCCAGATCAATTACCTTGACCCCCGCTTCCAGTAACTTGGGGACATACTGCATGGCAACCCCGTTGGGCGTGGCAAAAAATACCACATCGCAGGTACTAAGCTGAACTGGATCAGGTACGGAAAAATGTAAATCCACCACCCCTCGCAGGCTCGGAAATAGGTCTGATACAGCCTGTCCAGCCAGAGCTCTCGAGGTAATCAGGGCAATTTCTACCTGTGGATGTGCGGCCAACAGGCGCAGTAGCTCCACTCCGGTATACCCGGTAGCACCGACAATACCTGCTTTAATAGCCATCTAATCTCAACCCCTTAAAGGTGTTGCCCCAAAATTAACCTGAAATTGTTCTGTCATACACCCTACTACGACACATAATGCTGTACATTCCACCCAACAGAAAGACTCAAAGCTGCGGCCTCACTGAAAATGAAAATAGTACCAGTTTTGTAACTATTCAGCGTGTTTAGATTTTGGTTCGGTACAAGGCATTTTCGCACGGAGAATGTGAGCATATAGGTCATATGTGAGCATTCGAGTACGAACACAC
>DRJH01000181.1 GCA_011052285.1 Gammaproteobacteria bacterium | reverse complement strand
GTTATCGATAGCGTTTGAATCCCACAAGACTGAGCCCGGGCATACAACCAAGCGACCAGCGCTGGAGACAACGCACAGTAAATCACCAGCAAGGCCACCGCCAGTGCAGCCAGCGGCGGTGCCATACCGCCAAAGCGATGCAGGCTGACGTAGACCCAGGAAACACCGACGCCGAAGGCAGTAATGCCGAATAACAAGCCATATTTCGCTGCGGTTTTCGGCTTTACACCTTGCAGGCAACCCAGTAGCAGGGCCAGGGCCAGCAGGGTCAACAGCTTGAAGCTCACGGGGGCAAAACCCAGCGTGAAAAGCAGACCCGCAAGCAGGCTCAACGACGCCCGTGGCCAGGTCAGCCGATGGGTTTTATCAGGGCTGGTAGACATGTAACAGCAGGATTCTGCGGCTATCTGCATTGAGGACTTCAAAGGTCCAGCCGGAAATTTTCACGGCCTCACCACGTTCCGGAAGCCTGCCGAATTGACTTAACACCAAGCCGCCGATGGTCTCGATATCATGAACGGGGTCCGGAAAATGAAATTGCTGGTTAAACTCATCAAGACCACACAAAGCTTTGATAATAAAATCATGCGTATCTCGCTGCACAATCATTTGTTCAGATTCTTCGGCATCGTGCTCATCACTGATATCACCGACGATTTGCTCCAGTACGTCTTCGATCGTAATCAGGCCCGCGACCCCGGCGTACTCATCGACCACGATCGCCATGTGATTGCGTTGCTCCTGAAATTCACTCAGCAAGATATTGAGGCGCTTGCTTTCCGGTACAAAGGTGGCCGGTCGAGTCAGATCCTTGATGTCAAAATCCTCATCATTGTCTTGCTGGTAGTAACGCAGCAGGTCCTTAGCCATCATTACGCCGATAATGCGGTCACGAGTTTCATCAATGACCGGAAAGCGGGAATGCCCGGATTCAACCACAACATTGAGGATCGCTTCAGGTTCATCATCACGCTCAACAACGACCATTTGTGAGCGCGGTATAAGGATATCTCGTACCCGCATATCCGAAACCCGAAACACGCGCTCGATCGTGTCCATGGCGCTCTGCTCAAGCAGGCCTCGTTGCCGAGCATTACGCAGTTCCTGTAAAACCTGATTACGGGTGACAGGTCTGGGTTTAATCCACTCGGCCAGGCGTAAAAGCCAAGCAGGTCGATAAGCGGATTCAGGGGTTGGATTCATATGGCTCATTCGTAGATGGGAGATTCATCCGCATAAGGATTGACAATGTGCAGCAAGGCCAACAATCTTTTTTCCTGCTGCTCCATTCTGAGTGCCTCGACCTCTTGCTGGTGGTCGTAACCCAGTAAGTGCAACAGGCCATGTGCCAGCATGTGGGCCCAATGGTGGGACAAGGAAATCTGTTGTTGCTGCGCCTGTCTGGCAACAATTTCAGCACAGACAACCAGGTCTCCGAGAATATCCGCGTGCATACCCGGTGGATCAACAAAAAGAAACGACAGAACATTGGTTGGCTTGTCGCTCTTTCGGTATTGCCGATTCAGCTGGGTGATCTCTTCACGATCGACGATCCTGACCGTGACCTCGCCACGGGCTGCAACAGCCGCTGAGAAAACCATCATCCAGCGTTCAATATCCCGATCATCCGGGGTGTTGGTATCTGTGCTTGGCCGCTGTATGACCAATTGGACGGTCAATCGGGTTCGCTCCCTGCCTCAGCCCGCTCATAGGCCTCGACAATACTCTGTACCAGTGGATGACGGACCACATCAAAGGCCTGAAAACGAGTGACGCTGATACCCTTGACCTCATGCAAAATAGCCACGGCCTGGCGCAGGCCGGAGCGCACTCCCCGGGGTAGATCAACCTGGGTCAGATCACCGGTGATTACGGCTCGGGAAGAAAATCCGAGTCGGGTAAGAAACATCTTCATCTGCTCTGTGGTGGTATTTTGGGCCTCATCCAACAACACAAAACTGCTGTTGAGGGTGCGCCCACGCATATAGGCCAGTGGCGCAATCTCGATCACACCACGTTCCTGCAGGCGGGCCATTTTTCCCAGCCCCAGTAATTCAATCAAGGCATCAAAAAGGGGCCGCAAATAGGGGTCAACCTTCTGCTCAATATCCCCTGGCAAAAAGCCCAACCGTTCCCCGGCCTCTACCGCAGGGCGGACCAGAACCAGGCGTTCGACTTGGTGTTTTTCCAGCGCCTCAACTGCGCAGGCCACGGCCAGAAAAGTCTTGCCGGTACCAGCCGGACCAATACCGAAGCTGACATCATGACTCAGGATACGCTGTAGGTAGAGATTTTGGTGTGGATTTCGACCTCGAATCCGGATTTTGGTGAGGCGCAGCTCCGTGGTCGGCGGACCCTCTGTTCCGGGTGCCGTAGGATTCACGGCACGCAATGCCAGATGAATACCGGATTGATTTAACTCAGTGTACTCAGCGGTGTCTGCGTACAAGTCCAGCAACACCTTTTTGGCGGTGACTGCCTGCTCACCCACGACATGAACCCGGTGGCCACGCTGGCTGATACTGACGCCCAACCGGTCTTCGATCTGACGGATATGTGCATCACATTCTCCACACAACACCGCCAGACGCTGATTGTCTGCCGGCTCCAGGGTGAAAGTGACGGTCTTTTGACAGCTGTTCAACAAGTGTCCCACAGTGAATTCGAGGTCACAGAGTATATCAGGCCGGAAGCCTGTCCGAGAACAGGAGTCGACCGATTTATTACTCCTGACATTCGCCACGTAACGAATTGCTCAGCACCGCGGTAATGGTCACCGGTAGAAATTGCCCACGACTGGCCACACTGGCCGGGAAATTAACCACTCGGTTATTTTCGGTACGCCCGGACATTTCTTGCGGATTCTTGCGTGAAGGTCCTTCGACCAGTACGGACTGCACCGTTCCGATCATACGGGTACTGATTTGCTGTGCGGTTTCCGTAATCCGGTACTGCAGGCGTTGCAGGCGTTGCTTTTTAGTGGTCATGGATACTTCGTCAGGTAGCTTGGCAGCTGGGGTCCCAGGCCTGGCGCTGTAAAGAAAACTGAAGGACTGATCAAAGCCTACAGTTTCGATCAAGGCCATGGTGGCAGTAAAATCAGCATCGGTTTCATTCGGAAAACCGACAATAAAATCCGAGGAGATACTGATATCCGGCCGTGCCTGGCGTAGTTTATCGATAATCTGCAGGTAGCTGGATGCCGTATAGCGGCGTTTCATCAAACCCAGAATCCGATCAGAGCCACTTTGTACCGGCAGATGCAAATGCCCAGCCAACTTCTTCAAGTCACGATGTGCACGCACCAATTCGTCGGTAAATTCCAGTGGATGCGAGGTGGTGTAACGAACCCTGCCGATACCGTCAATTTCACAAACATGGCGTAACAACAAAGACAGATCTGCTTCACCACCATCGAACATAAGGCCACGATAGGCATTGACGTTCTGCCCCAGCAGGGTAACTTCCCGTACGCCTTGTTCTGCCAGTTCATAGACCTCCGTGATCACATCATCAAAGGGGCGACTGAATTCCCTGCCCCTGGTATAGGGGACAACACAGAAGCTGCAGAATTTACTGCAGCCTTCCATAATAGAGACATAGGCTTTAACGCCATCGGTCCGGGGTGGTGGCAGGCGATCAAACTTTTCAATCTCAGGAAAACTCACATCCAGCGCAGGTTTCCGGAATTGCAGTAACGAATCAAGCATTTGTGGCAACCTATGCAGTGTTTGAGGACCGAACACGAGGTCCACAAAGGGTGCCCGATGCAGGATATTTTCCCCCTCCTGACTGGCAACACAGCCACCGACGCCGATTACCAGCTCTGGGCGCAGCTGTTTCATTTCACGCCAGCGACCGAGGTGGGAAAACACTTTCTCCTGGGCTTTTTCTCGTACCGAACAGGTGTTCAGTAACAACACGTCGGCTGACGCCACATCTTCGGTACGTTGTAGTTGATGACTCACCCGCAGCAAATCGGCCATCCGGTCCGAATCATAGTCATTCATTTGACAGCCGAAGGTTTGGATAAATAATTTTTTCATAACAGTAGCTTTTAATGGGAATCCGAGGGTAAAAAACTCCAGGAGGCTGTCCGAGAATAGGAGCTGACCGGTTTATTGCTTCTACAAAATCGGTACTTGTGCCATTCACGGTACTTGTGCCATTCACGGTACTTGTGCCATCCGTTGCGGTCGTAGCAAAGGAAAGCTGCTTTGAGACCACATTATTATGGTGAAGCGAGTACCGATTGTATGTAACGACGCAGGGCAAAATCTAGCCAAAGACCACTTGTCCTCTGGAGGTTCTCTGTTCCTGGGCAGGCTCTCAGTATGCCGACTACCTCAGTATACCGACTTCGCTATTGATGGGTATACTGCTTCTCCTGTTATAAACCCCGGATGATCATTATGATGAAGTGTGTTCCCTTATTATCGCGCAGCCAACTACACAAGTCTGCCGGTTGGTTGCTGACTGCAGTCTTGTTGCTGTTGAGTACCCCACTGCAGGCACTGGTCTTGCGTGGGCAACTGCAGCAGGGTGGGATGGTGATTGGACAGACCCGGGCAGGTGTGAGGATCGATCTTGACGGTCAGCCGGTTCGTGTCAACAAGGATGGCCATTTTGTCATCGGTTTCGGGCGTAGCCATCCGGCGACAGCATTGTTGACCTTGCGTTACCCGGATGGGCGGCTGTTGAAAAAACGGCTGGTTATTGTACAACGTAACTATGCTATTCAGCGCATTAACGGACTGCCGGAGAAGAAGGTTAGCCCACCACCAGCACTGGCCAAAAGAATTCACGCGGAGGCACTGCAGGTCAAAGCCGCTCGTGCCTACAACACCGACTTGCCCTGGTTTTTCAAACCCTTCATTTGGCCGGTTACCGGACCCATCACCGGAGTTTACGGCAGTCAGCGCATTCTCAATGGTAAACCACGCTGGCCCCATTACGGTGTGGACGTCGCCGCACCCATGGGCACTGTAGTGCATGCAGTCGCCGCTGGCATTGTGCGTCTGGCTCACCCGGGGATGTATCTTTCTGGAGCAACACTGGTTATTGACCACGGCTTTGGCGTCAGTTCCTCCTATTTGCATTTGTCGAAAATACTGGTGCATGTCGGGCAGCGGGTCCGTCAGGGCCAGGCGGTGGCAAAGGTTGGTTCCAGTGGCCGGGTTACCGGCCCACATCTTGACTGGCGGATCAACTGGTTCAAGACCCGCCTTGATGCAGCACTGGTGGCCGGACCCATGCCTGACACAAAAACGGCAAACTGAGGAGCCTCCTGAGTTACGAACAGCCTTTGAATATGAGGTGAAGCAAATTTGCTGCTGGCGGGAGCCACTGATCAATTTCCACCGTGCTTGTGCCACCACCGTAACAGCAGTAATGGCGGCAGGAACAATGCAGTCTCCATTAATAACAGCTGCAAGTTCTGCCAAGACAGGATCTGTAAC
>DRJH01000180.1 GCA_011052285.1 Gammaproteobacteria bacterium | reverse complement strand
TGGCAAGCTTTTTCCCGTCTTCCCATCTTGGCCCGTATTGCCCGGTCGCTTGCTGCCAAAGAAGCCGAAGCTACCCGGCTTTTTACCGAAGACATCGGTCGACGAGGGCAGATTTGTTGGATTTGCGCCCAATCCGGGTTTTTTGGTTCCCAGCCCCGAAAGTTTGCCTGAGCCGGGTGCTGTGGTGCCCGCGGGTGAAGTTTTCCCCAGCCTGATTATAGCCCCGGGCAGGCCCATACCGGGGTTGCCGAGCCGGGTATTGATACCACCGGGATTGGCCATGCCGGGAAACAGGCTTTTTAGTGGATTATTGCCAAAACCACGATTCCCTACACCGGGCAGATTCATGTCCGGTTTGCTGGCGTCAAGACCCTTGCCAGCGGGCAGTTTTCTACCAGCCGGGGTTTTGAACCCCAGCTTGCTGTCGGTAGGCTGCACCTTTAGTTTTGCTGAAATATTCCGCAGTGCACCCTGTCGGAGTTGTGGGCCGACGTTTACAGTGGTTTTGGTATGAAGTTTTTGTTGGATAGACTTGGAATCTTTGACCTTCGGTATGCTAGGGGCTGTCGGCTGGTTGGCCGGAGCAAGTGTGATCCCGGTTGTTGCGGGTGGGTTCAATGTGCCCAGCTGGGGATCGGGTGTGGGCGCAGGAAGCGACGGGATGGTTATGGTCCCTGAATTGCCACCCAGCATCTGGTTGCTGTTTTCCTGCAAAGTTTGGGTCTGGGCCAGGTCTGTTCCAAACAGTAACGGGAAAATCCATGCGGCTCGAAAACGGCACCGGGTAGTCCCATGATTCAGCGGCATCATCTTGTACTCCTCACTTATCGCAGTTCGCCCGAAATATGCCGCTCGGCCGGTATCTTCCGGGTGATTATTTCTGCGGCATCTTTAGCTGTTTGCACGAATCCACGTCAAGTGTAATATAGAGTGATATGCATTGCAAAAAGGGATTTGTGCAAAAAATGGGTCACAAAAAAGGGGTCAGAGCCCTTTTTTGTTAATTAATTGTTATTAATCAATGAGATAGAATACAAAAAGGGCTCTGACCCCTTTTTTGACCTCATTTTGGAGTAGATTTATGGAATTGCAGGGTGTTTCGGTTTTGGTTACGGGGGCTGCATCGGGCATGGGGAAGGCGAGCACGCTTGCAATGGCAGGGGCTGGTGCGAAGGTTGCGTTATTTGATCTCAATGCTCAGGCACTGCAAACAGCCGCCACAGAGGTGTCGGGTCTGGCAGTGGCCTGTGATGTGAGTAGCTCCGACAGTGTTGAGGTGGCTCTGCAGCAGGTGATAGCCGAACAGGGTTGTCCGCGGGTGCTGGTGAATTGTGCAGGCGTGGGCACAGCGGGCAGAATTGTTAGCCGCAGCGGGCCGTTGCCGTTGGATGATTTTCGTAAGGTCATTGAGGTTAATCTGATCGGGACGTTTAATGTCATGCGATTAGTGGCGGCGGCCATGCTCGAATTATCTGCATTGGAGCCGGATGGGGTTCGCGGCGTGGTTATAAATACGGCTTCGGTGGCCGCGTATGATGGTCAGATCGGGCAGGCAGCTTATAGCGCCTCGAAAGGGGGAATCGTTTCTCTGACCTTGACCGCCGCCAGAGAATTTGCTTCCTTCGGAATCCGTGTCATGACCATTGCCCCCGGACTGATTGCTACGCCCATGCTGTTAGGATTTCCTCAAGAAGTACAAGACAGTCTGGCGGCACAGGTGCCTTTTCCGAAACGACTCGGACAGGCCGAAGAATATGCCCGTCTGGCGTTGCATATCATCGACAATGAGCTGCTTAATGGCGAAGTGATTCGCCTGGACGGGGCAATCCGGATGCAGCCACGGTAATCCCAGGCAGGCATCCCGCTTATTGGAAAAAAGGATGGATTGGGTGAGGTTTTACCTGGGAAGCTGTTGAAAAAGTCTCAGGTGAGTGCAAGGCAAGGCAATAATCGGCGAAAAAAGTGCGGTGCACAGGCGCGTACGTGAGTGTCGAGTGGATTAGTAACGCCGCATCGTGCTGCATGAGCGTTGTTCAACAGTTTGCCAGAGCTTCGGCCGCATCACGTAGCTTGAATTTTTGAATCTTTCCAGTTGAAGTCTTAGGAAGGTCGGTGAAGATAACTGTGCGTGGTGCCTTGAAATGGGCCAGGTTATCGCGGCAGAAGTCGATGATGTCTTGTTCACTGACCGTATCACAGCCTTCCCGCAAGGTCACGAAGGCACAAGGCGTTTCCCCCCATTTTTCGTCTGATCTTGCCACGACCGCCGCCTCACGCACTGCAGGATGGCGATACAGGGTATCTTCCACTTCGATGGAGGAAATATTTTCGCCACCCGAGATTATCACATCCTTGGAACGATCCTTGATTTTGATATAGCCATCGGGCTCAATGACAGCGAGATCCCCGGAATGAAACCATCCATCCCCGAGGGCTTTGTCCGTAGTCTCCGGATTTTTCAGATAGCCTTTCATGACAATATTACCGCGAAACATGATTTCACCGACAGTTCGGCCGTCGGCCGGAACCTGCTTCATGGTGGCTGGATCCATGACTGTGAGTCCATCGAGGACATGGTAGCGTACGCCCTGGCGTGATTTGAAGCGTGTTTGTGCCTCCAGATCCAACGCATCCCACTCCCGGTGCCAGGCACAGATGACGGCGGGCCCGTATGTTTCCGTCAAGCCATAGATATGGGTCACGTTAAATCCCAGTTTTTTCATTGCCGATAGAACAGCTGCGGGCGGTGGGGCCGCTGCGGTCATGACCTTAATTTCATGGTTGAAGGATTTGCGTTCCCGATCAGTGGCGTTGACCAAAAAACCACTGATGATGGGTGCACCACAGAAGTGGGTGACCCGATGGTCATCAATCGCCCGATAAATAGTTTCCGCACTGACCGTGCGCAAGCAGATGCTGGTTCCAGCCAGAGCGGCCAACGTCCATGGAAAACACCAGCCATTGCAGTGAAACATGGGCAAGGTCCACAGATAGACTGGATGATGGGCCATCTCCCAAGCAACAATATTACCCATGGCAGTAAGGTAAGCCCCACGGTGGTGATAGACCACCCCTTTAGGATCGCCGGTGGTGCCGGAGGTGTAGTTCAGAGAAATCGCGTCCCACTCATCGCTCGGCCACTCCCAGTTAAAATCAGGATCTCCAGTGCTAAGAAAATCTTCGTAATTGATGGTGCCAAGTCGTTCACCACCAGGGCCCTCACTATCTTCAATATCGATAACAAGAATATCCTGATCGACCTGTGACAGAGCTTCGGCAACGGTGGTATGAAAAGCGCTATCGGCAATCAGAATCCTGGCTTCAGCGTGCTGCAGGATGAAGGCCATACCGCGG
>DRJH01000179.1 GCA_011052285.1 Gammaproteobacteria bacterium | reverse complement strand
ATCCCCCACAGCGAGATGTTTTCTTTAGCAACTGATTTTTTGCATGCTCACTTACAAAAGATCATCCAGCACACCGTCTGCCAGAATGATCTTTCTCTTTTTCCGGAGCCTGGTAACAGAAGGATCGTAGTTGTCGAGGATGTCGTGGTAGTTCGTATCCAGAAATTTAACCGTCTCCTTTTGTTCCTGTTTGGCCAGAATATCCAGTTCAATAATATCCCCGGCAATATGTTCGCAATCCTGGTGAAAATTTCGGAAATGAACCGCGTTGAATGCGCTTTTGTCGGAGAAAATAAAGTTGATATGCGGGTCCTGATTCTGTTCTATACGCTGTATGTAAACTTGTTGTTTTGATTCTTTGTTAAACCGTTCAAGCAGGTGTTCGTAACGAGCGTGCATGTATTTATAGAATCGATGCTGAAGTTCATCCAGTTGTGACTCCTTGCCTGCCGCATCTACCTGAAGGTCAAGAAGGGTTCCCTGCTGTTCCTGTTTTCCATGATTTTTTCCTTTGATATAGTCGTGCGGAATGAGTTCATTGATTCGCGTTGTTCCAGCCTCATCTACTACATCACTCAGCCATGCGGCCAGAGAGAACAGAGAGGCATAGTTGAATTCTCCATTGATAGTGAGCCTGGCCCAGCAGGGGAAAAGATCGCCCCGATAAGGTTGTATTTCATAGGTAGGATCCTCCTGCTTGCGCGCTTGCTGCTGAAAATGGTGGTCATCTCGGGCGTAGTCACCCAGGCTGGGAAAATCCAGCAGCGTTATCCCGTCGGCCATGTGTTCGTTTATAAAAAAGTTATTTTTACCGATTCCCTGAAAGGGCAATAATGCACTGTTGAGTAACAAATATTTCTCATCGTCAAATTCGTTTATGGCATCATCCAGTTGTTCTTCGGAATTCGTGTTGATGTCAAAAAGACTTTTTAGCAATGACTGCTGGATACAAAAAATTGTTTCGCTGGAAGCATTCAGACGATACTGTTCCTGTTCTGCTTCCGTCCAGGCGTAGTATTCGGGGATAGCGTGAATGATTGCTCGGCGCAGGGCGACCTCACGCTCATTTGAAGGCAAGATTGGATGTTTCATTGGCATGTACCTGAAATCTGATACTTAATCAGAGTCACTGTTTTTGTCTTTGCTATAGACGGTAATCGTATTGGCGGCGATCATACGGCGACGATGATCACTGAATTTTTCACCATCGGCTCGTTCCGTGCGTACCCCGTTGACTTTCCATGGCTTGCACAGTTTGCAGCCGGCTCTCCGGTTTTTCGGTCTTCCTCTTTTGTGGTGCATGTTTGGTGATCACAAATATAAGGAAGTTCTGATTAATTCCGTTCGCCCTGAGCGAAGTCGAAGCCTGTCGTGAGTGTATCGAACGGGGTTCAGGACATCACCACGAACGGCAGAATTAATCAGAGCTTTCATAAATTAAATACGGGCGAGGCCAAAACAACCGACAATGGTCAACTTGCAAAAGCCCGGTTCATTTGATGGCGTTCGACAACCGAACCCTGAATCAACCTCAGTTGCAATCGTGACGATTGCCGGAAGAGTCCGAGTTGTTTTGCTGCCAAATGTCCGGCCTGAAGGATTCTACCAGGCTATGAGTCTGGAGAAGGAGGCCACGCCCGCAGCCGCTAACAGTCATCCAGTCGCCTGCGGCACAACGACCTGAGTTCCCGCGTATCTACGTTGCTTATCACCGTTAGTTATCAACGGTGAAAGCAACGCAGACTATGGGGAAACAGTGAGACCGGCAAGCCGGGCGACATCTTCTGATATGGAAAGTGGCAGCGCCTCCCGATTCTTTGCGGCAATCCTGTCCGCCACGGCAAAACTTTCATTGCGGACGGATTCCAGCTTCTGGCGGTATGTCTCAAGTGCGCTGTCCGGCATCACCCGCACGCCAAATGTTGACGGCCTGGTGAACAGGCCGCGTTCTTCCTGTACTCGTACCGGAAGCTTGGGCAATTCGTCGATAGACACCAGCTCGGCTTCCTGGCCGTTGATCAGGCTTTCCATCAGGCGGAGTTGCCTGTTGAGCATGTCGAGTTCGGCAAGGTTAGCACTGATGCCCGCTGCCTCGTTTGCAGAGCCGAGGGCTTTGCGGATTTGTGCGACAGTGGCCTGTAAGTCGAACAAGTTGGGTATGAGTGCAGCCAGGCGCTTACCCTCGGCCTTGAGCCGTAGCTGCTGATCCTCGCCCAGGTGGCCCATCACCTTAGTCTGATTGAAGCCAGCGCGAACCTCTTCGGAAATATCCTTGGCGCGGCGTGACAGGCGCTCGGCCACCTTGTGCCAGCGGTTCAGTGTGAGTCGGTAGGTCTTGTCCATTTTTATGCTTCCCCTGTTTAAGATTCCTGGTTTGTCGTTGATAGAGCAAACGACGTGCCAGTTTCAAAAAAACTACCAAGTTATTGTTTTTGCATGGGAATCTTATTTTGTTTCACTGTAATGAGAAAATTGCATAATTTAATGTGCGAGAAATAAATATCAATATAGATATATAATTATCATATGAATGTTGTTTTTAGTCTGTTTGACCCGGAACTCGATGGCACCGACCTGAGCGATCACCAACAGCGCTGGCGTCCGACGCTTTCCCTGCTGAGCCATGCCGATCTTCCCATTGACCGGCTTGAGTTCCTGGTTCAGCGTCAGCATTTGCAGATGGCGCGTACTGCGATTGCCGAGATGGCCGCATGCTCACCCGAAACCTGTATCGTCCGCCATGATATCCATTTCCAGGATCCCTGGGACTTCGAGGAGGTGTTTGCAGTTTTGCACGACATCATCGACGATTACCCCTTCGATCCGGACAAGGCTGATTACTTCGCCCACCCACATGTCGGTGGGCACCCATGTTGCCCGCATTTGCCTGTTTCTTTTATGCGAATCCAGGCTGTTACCCGCTCGTATGTTGCAAAGCTATCCGGCCGATGCTTATGGTCAGGGTACGGAAGCAGGCTGGCGTACGATTGACCTTACACTTGCTCGCTATGACCGTCTCGCACAGCGATTTGAACGGCGCAAGGCTCGTGGCGAACAATTT
>DRJH01000178.1 GCA_011052285.1 Gammaproteobacteria bacterium | reverse complement strand
TATGCCCACCCTCCGCTTGATAGCATTAACATAACCCCTTGCGGTTATATTTGATATTTATACCCACGGATGGCCGACAGCCTGTTTAACGGGATGCGCAAAGCCGCCGGAAAATCTCGCTATAAATGACTCAAAATATTGAGGTGTACCACGGTAAACTCACGGTACACCGCCTCGTAGTGGATTCACCTAACAGTGGATTCACCTCATAGTAAATTTAGTTGTGTGCCGACACCATGGAGAGTTGAATGAATCTGCCAGCACTGTATGTTAACGATTTTTTATCTCCAAATAGTATTCTGATACTACTTATCAGTGTGCTGGTCACCTGGCTGACAGTACGTCAATACTGGTCGCGCCGCCTGACTACATTACAATTGCAGCATGATCAGTTAAAGCAGCAGCTGCTGCTGGCATCACTTGACCGTGAGCGTATCGATCAACTGGATGCAGAACTGTCCGCACGCGACGAACAATTGCAAACTCGTACGGATGAGGCGCTTGACCTGAGCATTGCCAATGCTCGGCTTAAGGAGCGCCTGAACCAGCAACAACTGCTTTTCGAACAACAAACCCACATCATCGAACAGGCACAGCAACAACTTTCCACCGCGTTCAAAGCCCTGTCTGCCGATGCCCTGGCGCAGAACAGTCGCAGCTTTGTCACCATGGCACAGGAAACATTCAGCCGCTTTGAGCAACATTCTGTCACCCAACTGCAACAACGGCAAGAGGCTGTTGATGCTCTGATCAAACCCATTCGTCAGTCACTCGACAAGGTCGATCTGCAACTATCTGCGGTTGAAAAAGTACGTATCGATGCCTACTCCGGCTTGCGAGAACAAATGCGTTCTCTCATGGAAACCCACTTGCCCCAGCTACATGCAGAAACCGCGAACCTGGTCAAAGCACTACGTCAACCAACCGTACGGGGACGCTGGGGTGAAGTGCAATTGCACCGGGTTGTGGAAATGGCCGGCATGCAAGAGCATTGTGATTTCGATGTGCAGGTCAGCAGCCAAACTGAAACGGGCCGACTACGGCCAGACATGGTGATACGGTTACCGGATACTCGCCTAGTGATCGTTGATGCCAAGGCCCCTCTGGATGCTTATCTGAAAGCCATTGAAGCTGCTGATAACGACCAGCAAACCCATTGGCTCAAAGAACACGCACGCCAGCTGCGCAGTCACATCACCGCACTGGGTCGCAAAAGCTACTTTGAACAGTTCAAGCCAACTCCGGAATTTGTGGTGCTGTTTTTGCCTGGCGAGGTTTTCTTTAGTGCAGCTTTGCAGGCCGATGCAACTTTGATCGAATATGGCGCTGAAAATCAGGTTATTCTTGCCAGTCCCACCACCCTGATCGCGCTACTCAAAGCGGTCTCCTATGGTTGGCGCCAGGAGGTGGTGACCAGTAATGCGCAAGAGATTGCGCGCCTCGGAAAGGAATTGTATGAGCGGGTGCAAACGCTGAGCAGTCACTGGAGTCAGCTTGGAGGACAGTTAGACAAGGCGGTACAGGCCTATAATGACGCCACGGCAAGCCTCGATGCACGCGTCATGGTAACGGCACGGCGTTTTCAAACCCTGCAAATTGCTAGCGACGATTCCTCTTTGACCACACTGGAACCACTGCACAGAACCAGCCAATCAGTCCGTTCTGCGGAGCTACAAGATTCTGGAGTTGACGATTCCGCCAAGTAACCCTACGCCAACGGGAAGGTTGATTCACTGGGTTACGGGTAACGATGTGATTGTGATCCGAACGTCGCAGATTGCTGATCTTACAAAAGATCAATACAATCGCCGTCCTTTACCGCAACGATATTTGGAAAATAAGTACTCGCTTCTCCAACAAAGTCTCCGGAATTTCCATACCGTTGCGAGAAATGCGTCAGCACCAATCGCTTGGCATGGGCATTTCTGGCGTTGATAGCGGCTTGCGCGGCTGTCATATGCCCGTATTTATTGGCCAGGGCTTCGTGTATGTTCAGGAATGTGGATTCCGAAACCAGCATATCCGCATCGCGGGCAAGCCGTTGCGCATTTTCACAAAGGCGGGTATCCATAACGAATGCAAACACTTGGCCTTTGCTCCTGATACTGACCTGTTCGAGTTTGATGGATTGACGGCCAATCATCACCGCCCCGTTCTTGCGCAACCGGCCTATTTGCGCCCCGCTGATACCCAAGTCCCTGAGTTTGTCAGGAATGAACGAGACTTTATCTGCACCAGTGATTCGATAGCCCCAGGATTCCACAACATGGTCAAGCATTCTTGTGGTAATGGTCATCGAATCATCAGCAAAAATCACCCCTTCTTCCACTATGGGGTGGGGTCTGATTTCAACATTCTTTTCGTAGATCGACGAACTCAGCAGACTCTGAAAATGGTCGATACCGGATGCAGGAAAATACACATCGATAGGATGTTTTACCTGGTCCACCGAGAGTCGTTGAATGATACCCGGCAAACCCAAACAATGATCACCATGGAAGTGGGTAAGAAAGATTTTCTTGATCTTATTTGCGGATATCCCAGCATAGACCATTTGCCGTTGCGTGCCCTCGCCCGGATCAAAAAGAAGCCCTTCTCCATCCCACTTCAGATAGTAGCCGTTATGATTTCGTTTTTTGGTGGGGATGGAACTCGCGGTGCCGAGCGCGATGAATTGACGAGTAGATTGATGATTTCGAGACATGGGATACCAGGGTTCAGGTTTTGTCAGGAATAGTGTCTAAGCTTG
>DRJH01000177.1 GCA_011052285.1 Gammaproteobacteria bacterium | reverse complement strand
TAGTTTTATTGAAGTGCTCAGTGACTGTACCGAAATCTATGGTCGCAAAAATGACCTCGGTGAATCCGCTGAAATGGTAATGGCACAGAAGGCGGATTTTCGTTCTGAATCCTACGGTACGGTAGTGGATACTCCGTTTCAACCTAAAGGGCTGGCTACCGGTGTATTGTCCCGTCGCAGCTGCCCGGAATATGGGGCCGCCTATCGACAGCGCCTCCAGGATGGGAAGTAGCTAATGAAAGATTATCAGATTCGCTTCAGCGGCAGTGGGGGTCAGGGTCTGCAGTTAACCGCCAGAATTTTGGCTGCTGCCCTGGTTCAGGAAGGTCGTTATGTCGCCCAGTCGCAAAGTTATGAACCCACTTCAAGAGGGGGTTTGAGTCGTTCTGATCTGGTGGTGAGTACCGGCCAAGTCGATTATCCACTGGTCACAAAGCTGGATTATTTGTTGATTCTTGATCAACTGGCGGTGGCCACTTCGTTTGGCCTGATCGGTGACAGTGCCATTGTGCTGGTCGATGAAGAGCGGGTTGTCGAACCGCCACAGGGAAAGCATCGAATACTGTCGTTGCCGTTGGCGCAAGAAGCGCGCCGAATCGGCAATCCACGTGCAGCCAACGTGGTGTCACTGGCAGTTTTATTGGCAGTTGGTGATTTGTGTGATCGGAAAATCATGCAATCCACAATCAGGAATATGGTGCCGAAACGTTTCCTGGAACTGAATCTGGCGGCACTTCAGGCCGGATATGAGCTTGTTGGGTAACGATTCAGCGTGTTTAGATTTTAGTTCAGTACCAGGCATATTCGCACGGAGAATGTGAGCATATAGATCCTATGTGAGCATTCGAGTACGAACACACGCTGTAATGGGACAAAAGATGAATGCGCTGAATGGTTACCTCGTTGGTGATATAGAACTGGCTGCTGCGGTTTAGGGAGCTGTCGAAAAACCAACCTGCTAAGCCTTGATTTGGGGTATTCTCGGCAATACAATTTTGGCACGCAATCCCCCTTTGGTACGATTGGCCAGAGTCAGGGTGCCGCCGTGGGCCGTGACCAACTGGCGGGCAATTCCCAATCCCAGGCCGGTACCGCCGGTAGCACGATTCCGCGATCCTTCGGCCCGGTAGAATGGGTCAAAAAGGTGCTCCAACTGGTCTTCGGGTACTCCCGGCCCGTCATCATCAATGAAAATAATCAGTGTTTCGGGGTTGTCTTTGCAGGATACCGTGGCAGAGTGCCCATAGCTTAAGGCATTGTCCAGCAAATTGGTCAGCACCCGTTTCAATGATAGCAGTTGTCCCGGATATTCTGCGACCGGCTGTTTCTCCAGTTGCACAATTTGGCCTTGATCCTGGTAGTCATCCTGGAGGCTTTCCAGCAGAGCCTGAATGTCAATACGAACCTGTGTTTCTTGATGCGCGGTACCACGCATAAAATCGAGAGCAGCCCGGACCATTTTCTCCATATCTGCGAGATCTTGCCTAAATTTATCACCAACCGAGGAATCATCCAGAAATTCAGCACGCAGGCGCATGCGGGTAATTGGGGTTTTCAGGTCATGCGAGATGGCCGCCATCATTTCCGAATGTTCACGGATTTGTTGTTGGATACGTTGCTGCATGGTGTTGAATGCCGATGAGGCCTGTCGTACTTCCTGTGGTCCTTGCACTGGCAGCGGAGGCTGGTTGATATTACGGCCAAGGTTTTCGGCCGCTTTGGCCAGCACCGACAACGGGCGGGTAGCCAGGCGAACGGCTATCAGGGCGATTACGATGACGGACAGCACCAGTACCAGCAATGCTGCCAGGGAGCGCATCGGCCACTGTATGGAATCACCACGCAGTTGTTGCTGGATCCTTAACCCGGCACCATCCTGCAGTCGGATATTGGCAAAAAGAGCCACCCGGCTATCACGTAATGCCTCCACCTCTGGTCGGTAATACGGCATCATGGAACGCATACGATCAGCCATTGGATTGCCAGGCTGTCCCGGACGGGGCGGCCGCGGAAAGGGGCGGCGGCGCCGTGGCTGCTGGCGGACCACAATTTGCATCGGCCGGTTGCCGAGTAATTGTTGCAGGACCCGGGTAAAAAAGCGTGAAGAATCTTTATTGCCTGGTTTTATCCTGGTTTCGGGCTGATAAACCGGTTGCAGACGGACACGAAAAATACGGGATTGTAGAACCCGTATAAACTGTTTGCGCTGCTCTCGGTCGAGCCGATCCAGTAACTGTACCATCCCGGCCAGGCGGTGTGCTGCCTGAATGCCACCAGCACGGTAGATGGCTTGATGACGCTCCTGAAATAGAATCAGGGTGCTGATGACCTGTGATGTCAGCAACCCTGCCAGCAGAATGAATACCAATCGGCCAAACAGGGTGCGTGGTAGCCATCGCATCAGGTGACGGTCTCTACACTCGGCAGGAATAAATACCCTTCGCCACGAACGGTCTTGATCATTTCTGGCTGTTCCGTATCGTCCTGCAAGCGATGGCGCAAGCGGCTGACCAGCATATCGATACTGCGGTCAAAAGCAAAACTACTGCGATCACGGGCCAGGTCCAGTAGTTGGTCCCGGCTCAGGATTCGGTTGGCGTGGCTGACAAAGGCCAGTAACAGACGATATTCTGCGCTGCTGAGACTGACTGCGGTACCGGTTGGTGATAACAGATGACGCCTACTGGTATCCAGAATCCAGCCGTTGAAGCGGTAATTGCCGTTAATCTCGTGGTTGTGGCCGTGCGGCAGTGTACCGCTGCGTCGCAGTACGCCCTTGATGCGGGCCAGCAGTTCACGAGGATTAAAGGGTTTGGGCAGGTAATCGTCGGCACCCATCTCCAAGCCAAGAATTCGGTCCATATCATCACCACGGGCGGTCAGCATGATGATGGGGATGTCGGAAGTGGCACGTAGCTCCCGGCATAGATCGAGACCATCTTTGCCGGGGAGCATGATGTCCAGGATGATTAAGTTGATATTGGCGGTTTTCAGCATTTGCTGCATGGCCGTACCATCCGCTGCTATTGAAACCCGATAGCCGTTTTGTTGCAAATAGTCGCTGAGTAGCTGGCGGATTTCCATATCATCGTCAACCACCAGTAAATGGGCTGTAGTTGGTGTCGTCATGATTTACTCATTTTGTGTTGTAGCGTACAGGATGCCAAGAAAAAGTAATCCTGAAAACCCTGTGGGTAAAGTTTTTTGTCACACCAGGTAACAGTTCAGCTGTTGTTACAGAGTGTTATAAAAAAGCCGGATATCGTGATATTGCGGTTACATAATCGCGGTTTACTGTACGCTCTTTTAAACGAAACAGGAATTACGTCATGAAACAGTCAAAGGGTAATCGTACTTCACGAAAATTCTCAGCCAAACAGCTGGCAGCTGGTGTCGCTATAGCAAGTGTTATCGGCCTGGGCACCACAGTGGTCAATGCGGAAAGCTTGGGCTCTCACGGTACCATGATGGGTCAAGGGGGTATGAACCAGAACAGTATGAGCCAGGGCAGCATGGGTCAAGGCAGCATGGGGCAAGGCAGTATGGGACAGGGCATGATGGCTAAGAGTGGTATGGGTCAAGGCATGATGGCTAAAGGTGGAATGGGCCAGGGGAT